>NZ_CP195191.1:3807500-3964255 GCF_051200875.1 Thioclava sp. FR2 | reverse complement strand
AGCGTGAGGACAAAAAGAACCGAGGCGCTAATCTCTTAGCGTTCCCCGAACCGCCTTGTCTTCAGATAGTTTCGGCTTTCACTTTCGTTTCCGCCGCCGTTCCGTCCGTTCCGTCTTTCGTCGTACCGTCCGTTTCGGTGAGGCGGTGTTTACGTCCGGTGTCTGGGGACCGCAAGAGGAAAAAAACACTTTCATGACGATTTTTTCTCGGACCCCAATTTTTATTGGGTGAAATGCCTGTGGATAAGGCAGTGCGACCGGTTTGCACGCGATCATGGGGGCCGGGAGCGACTCGAATCTTGGCTGAATCACCCCTCTCGGATCCGGTTTTGGGCCGAGTCACCCCCGATTCATCTGCGATTCACCCCCGAGTCACCGCTGAATCGCCCCCTCAGACATCACGCAAAGCAGCTCAAACAGGATCGACGCGCCCAGATAGGCCGTAACGCCCCCCAGATCGAAGGGTGGCGAGACCTCGACCAGATCGGCACCGACGATTCTGACCCCTTTCAGACCGCGAACCACCTCAAGCGCCTGCCAACTGGTCGGCCCGCCAATCTCGGGCGTGCCGGTGCCCGGTGCAAAGGCGGGATCCACGAAGTCGATATCGTAGGAGATATAGGTATCCCCCGCGCCTGCGCGCGCGCGGGCCTCGGCCATCACGTCCTCAGTTCCGCGCTTGTGGAACTCTTCGATCGGAATCACCCGAATGCCGACGGCTTTGGCAAAATCCCTGTCTTCATCATCATAGGTGGTGCCGCGAATGCCGATCATGGTCACACGCTGCGGATCCAGCAGGCTTTCCTCAACGGCGCGGCGGAAGGGCGTGCCGTGGGTGTACATCGACCCGCCGAAATAGCTATGAAACAGGTCGGTGTGGCTGTCGAAGTGAATCATGCCCAAGGGCCGCCCCTTTCCCAACGCCCGCAGGATCGGCAGGCTGCACAGGTGGTCTCCGCCCGCGGTCAAGGGCACGATCCCGGCGTCGCGCACCTTTTGATAAAAGCTTTCCATCCTTTTCAGGCTGTCCATCAGATCTGCGGGGTTTGGCGGCACATCCCCCAGATCGGCACAGGCCACGCTCTCGAAAGGCCGAACACCGGTCACACCATTCTGGGCGCGCATCATCGTACTGGCATCGCGCAGCGCCCTTGGCCCATGCCGCGGGCCGGGACGGTTCGTCGTGCCGCCATCCCAAGGCGCACCGATCAAGCCGATCTGCACCTCTCTGATCCGCGCATGGTCAAGCGGGACGTGCGGCAGGCGCATGAAGGTTGGAACCCCCGCGAATCGTGCCAGGTCAAATCCGGAAACCGGAGTGAAAAACGGATCAACAGTCATCTTCGCGGCCCTCATCGTTCCAGACCACCCCATCAGAGGTTGTGTCGCAACCGTCGTCTGGCCCGTCTCCGACCTGTCTCGGGCCATTCCCTGCCCGAATCCGACACGGTTTCCGGCTCGGGCCTTGACCAGAGGCCGCTCCTCGGCCCTTATCGGGTCCAACCTGATCAACGCCCAATCCAAACGGAAACGCTATGTTCAACAAGACTGCCGACCAGACCGCTGCGCCAAGCGCGCGTCCTTCGAACACAAAATCCGTTTTCGCGGCGGATCTGAAAATCACCGGAGAGGTCTCTTCCGCTGGCGATATTGAAATGGCGGGCGAAGTCGATGGCAACATCTCTGCACGCAGCCTTGCCATTTCTGCCGACGGCAGAATGAAAGGTTTGGTGCGCGCGGAAACCGTCGATGTGAAAGGTAAACTGGATGGGCAGGTCGACGCGGGTGCCTTTACCTTGCGCGCAACCGCACAAGTGGCCGCTGATGTGACCTATGCAACCTTGGTTATCGAAAGCGGCGCTCAGATCGAAGGCCGCTTCGCCAAACGGAAATAAGGCTTCGTCTTCTTAGCCTCGCCTAACAAAAGGCTCCTGCTTGGGGGCCTTTTTTAATTTCGGGTGCCACCAGATTGAGCAAGGCACCAACTGCGACCCCAGACTCTTGCATCTTCGGCAACGAAGTCGACCATCTTTAAGCCCGACTGCGCCAGACCATCGGCATATCCTTGCCGCGA
This sequence comes from Thioclava sp. FR2, assembly GCF_051200875.1. Classification (GTDB taxonomy): domain Bacteria; phylum Pseudomonadota; class Alphaproteobacteria; order Rhodobacterales; family Rhodobacteraceae; genus Pseudotabrizicola. The sequence goes on along the minus strand of NZ_CP195191.1, from coordinate 3,962,181 downwards.
CAAAGAGGCGTGAAAGACAGGCCCGCCGGCCACCCTGCCCCACGCCTCGCCGCATCCGGCCCGCAAGTGAACAGGAACAGTCCGCCTGCACAAAGATGCTCCGCGATCCTTGGGATCAGCACCAACTGTTCGCTGGCCCAGAGATGAAAGAAGCTGTCCCATGCCACGACAGCCTGAAAACGCTGCCCCAAAGACAGCATCCGCATGTCCTGCCGAACAAAGCGCTGCGCGGGCAACCGCGCCGCCGCAAGCGCCAACATCCGCGCCGAGAAATCAACGCCCGTGACCAAAAACCCCTGCTCTGCCAGAAAAGCCGCAATCGGTTGCCCGCTGCCGCAGCCCAAATCCAGAACGGCCGCACCGCGAGGCAATCCGGCAACCAGCCGCTGGATCAGAAAGCGTTCGGGGAACCTGCCCTGCCGTTCGACATCCCACGCATGGGCCGAGGCATCGTAAACCGCCTCATGCCCGTGGTCGTCCTCAGCCACCGATCAGCGCCTTGACGCGCAGGGTGAAATCCTCACCGCGTTTTTCGAAATTCGGATATTGGTCAAAACTTGCGGCCGCCGGGGCCAGCAGAACCACTTCCCCCGGCTGGGCTTCTTCAGCCGCCCTTTGAACCGCCCGTTCCATCGTTTCGCAAATCTCGTGATCGGTCTCATCAATCTGCAACGCGAAATCCCGCGCCGAATGGCCAATCAGATAGGCTTTGACGACCGACCCAAGATGCGGGGCCAAAGCGGCAATCCCGCCATCCTTGCCCATGCCCCCGGCAATCCATCGGATTTTGGGAAAGGCCTGCAAGGCCTTTGCCGCACTATCCACATTCGTGGCCTTCGAGTCATTGATGAACCGAACGCCGTCGCGTTCCCCCACCAACTGGCTACGATGAGGAAGGCCCGCGAAAGACTGGAACGCCCCTTCAATCAGCTTGGGCGCAATCCCAAGGGCACGCGCGGCGGCATAGGCTGCGCAGGCGTTCTGATGGTTATGCGCGCCGGGCAGCCCCGAAACCTCGCGCAGGTCGATATTGGCCACCTGACGCCCTTTGCGCCATTCTGCCAGAAAACCTTTGCGTGCAAAGACCGACCAGCCAAAGCCATCAATCTTTTGCCCCGAAGAAATGCGGATCACCCGATCATCCCCCGGCCCCTGCCCCAACTGATTGGCCAGAAACTGTCCCTCGATCTCGTCAATACCCACCACGGCACGATCCGGCCCGCCTTCGGCAAACAACCGACGCTTGGCCGCGAAATAGCCGCCCATTCCGTTGTGACGGTCCAGATGGTCAGGCGACAGGTTGGTGAACACCGCGACATCGGGCGTCAAGGCCCGCGCCAGATCGGTCTGATAGCTGGAAAGCTCCAGCACCACGACTTCGCCATCCTGCGCCGGATCAATCGACAAGACACCCTTGCCGATATTCCCGGCCATCTGCGTTGGCCGCCCGGCAACCTGCAAGATGTGATGGATCAAGGCCGTGGTCGTCGACTTCCCGTTTGATCCGGTGACACAGACAACCCGCGGCGGGACATCCATCTCATCCCACTCCGTCGTGGCGAAGCTTTGAAAGAACAGCCCGATGTCATTGTCGACCGGAATGCCCAGCTCCAAGGCCCGCGCGATGATCTTGTTAGGGGTCGGATATAAATGCGGGATACCGGGCGAAACGATAAGCGCGGCAACACCTTCGAAAGCGGCGTTGCGCGTCAGGTCCGTGATCAAAAACCCTTCGGTCTCGGCCTTTGCCCGCGATTCTGGGCTGTCATCCCAAAGCAGAGGTTCCGCGCCCCCTGCCTGCAAGGCGCGCGCCGTCGCAAGCCCCGACCGCCCAAGGCCCAGCACAGCGACCTTTGCCCCATCATAGCCCCGGACCGGAATCATCTGCGCCCCCTTGTCGTTCCGACATCTGTCGCGCAAGGGATAGCGGCACAGGCGCTCAGGGGGAAGGGCCAAGCACGATGCCCCCCGCCAAGTCGCGGAGGCCAACGAAATCAGCCAGCTTGGCGCAACAGCAAACCGCCGACTTCCTCAATCTGCAACACAGCCTCAGACAGACGTGCAAGATGGGCACGGATTTCCTTGTGGCTTTCCTCAACGCACTGAATGACATGGGCCAGATCGCGGCTGCGCGTGACCATCTGGCCAAACTCAACCCGGCTCATCACCCGGATAGAATCCAGCGCCTGCGTCGACCGCTGCAACATCTCCAATTCCCGGGCCAGACGCGCCGCAGACCGCCCTGTCAGAACCATCCCTTCCCGAGAGGTATGTGCCGCCACATCGGCAAGGGCCGACAATCGCGTCTGTTCAGCCACCAGATCAACACTTTCCAGTCCCCGGTTGCGATCTGCTAGTGCTTCTACGGCTTCCCTCAGCAGAACTTCGATGCCGCAGGCGAACAAAGCTTCGGTTTCAGCGGCTTCAGAGTTGCTGTCCGAACCAATCAGGTTTGAAAGCTGCATCAAAAGCACGTCGGCCATCGCACCATAACGCTCAGACAGCGTCGACAACGGGCCGTGACCGTATTCAATCCGATGCGAGATCAGGCGCATATTCGTCGGCAACAGCCGCAACGTATCCAGCACGCCCATGACCGATTGACGTTCCTCACGGACGATGCGGGCGGCGTTGAATAATGTCAGCATGAGCGACAGACGCGGATTGACCACGCGTGTCAATTTCTCGGCGCGGTCGCTCAGCTCTGCCGCCAAGGCCCTGGCCTCAAACTGATTGTAATCGGAATAACCATGTTCGTTCAGCAATTGCGTCAGATGCGCCGCTGACTGCTCTGCCGAAACTCCGTTTTCCTGTTCACCCTTTCGCAGCAACGGGTACAGATCCTGAATCAGTTCGTAATGCTCGCTTGACGGCCTCAAGTGGACCGAGACGAAACCAGCATCCGGCGTCGGGACAATAATCGCAAAGACCCAACAGTTGACGTCACCTTTGGCGCGGTTCTTCAGGTAAACCCCGGCTGGCAAACCCTTGTCCAGCCGTTTCCACATCGTCTGAAAGATGGCCTTCGGCATCTCGTCATGGCACTGGCTGTCGTAGGGCATCCCCATCGCTTCCGCAGGGGTCAGGTCTGCTGCTTTCAGGAACACATCATTGAAGGCCTGCAGAACACCGCGCCCGTCTGCGCGCGAGAAGGCAAGTTCCGCCGATCCGAAACATTCCTCACGCCGGTTTTCACGCTGTCCGGTCGATTGATGAGGCGAAATCATGTTCATCTGGTGGTCCTCCCCCTGACACTTCGCGTTCAGGGCAAAAACCATGCCAACCCAAACCCGAGTCGCGGACCCTCTCAAGCCCGCTATTCGGATGGTGGGGCGGATTCTTGGAGGGCTTGCCGTCCGATCGGTGAGAGAACATAGACTGCTCGGCCAGGATGGTCGAACCAACCATAGTGGTCCGCCCGAAGGATGGCCGCCGCGCGGGTCACACCGGTTTCTTTCGCGCAGGCAGAGGGTGATGCAGCACCCGCCTTGGAAAGATAGGCCGCAAGACGCAGGGCGTCCTGCCGATAGGCGGTCATCCGTTTAACCCCGGTCGTGCCACCCGTATTCGGGTCGCCCGCCCGACGCTGGAATTCGCGCAGCATCCGACCGGCGCGTGCCTTGTTCTGCCTTGGCTGATAGGGCGCGGGGTCCAGATGCACCTCGACCTGACCGCCCCGTACCGTCAAAAGCCCCAATCCCAACCTGCGCAGCAAGGCCGTCAGATCCTTGTAGCGATGGGTCCATTTCGGGGGCTGGGGCACCGCAAGATAGACGTCGTCAAAAAGCGCCTGCCGCGCGACGCCCTGCAAGATCAGGTTCAGGTTCAAAGCTGTCTTCAACTCGACGATCAGCGGTGGGTCGTCTCCCCGACACGCCATCACATCCGCCGCGCCGATCTCGGCCTTGACCTCATAGCCCTGCCCCTCAAGGAAAGCTTTGATCGGCGGATAGAGGTCGGATTCTTTCATCTTTCCCGGTCCAAACTCAGCGTCCCCGTCGGGGACGCTTTTCAGCATCAATGAAATCAATAGCTTGTTCTTGCGCCTTAAGGAAACTTTCAGATTTGCCCCTGCGCCAAAGCCGTAAAGGTAGACGGGGGTTTCACACCCCCGGCGGATTTGGCCGGCCAAATCCGCTCCCCCGTGGGATATTTGGACCAAGATAAAGGCGGAGGGGAAGATAGTGTCGGCCAAGGAAATGCCCGGCCCTTTTGCGGGGGCCGGGCGCAGCAGGATGCTCTCTGGCAGCGGTTGCCGCCGAAAGGTTAGCGAACCTTGAGCGTGGCAAGGCCGATCAGCGCAAGGATCAGCGAGATGATCCAGAAGCGGATGACGATCTGCGGCTCGGCCCAGCCCTTTTTCTCGAAATGATGGTGGATCGGGGCCATCAGGAAGACGCGCTTACCCGTGCGCTTGAAATAGGCCACCTGAATGATGACCGAAAGCGCCTCGACCACGAAAAGGCCGCCGACGATGGCGAGGACGATTTCATGCTTGGTGCAGACCGCGATCGAGCCCAAGGCCCCGCCCAAGGCGAGGGAGCCGGTGTCGCCCATGAAGACCGCCGCCGGGGGGGCGTTGTACCACAGAAAACCCAGACCGCCGCCTACCAGCGCCGCCGAGAAGATCAGGATTTCGCCGGTGCCGGGAACGAAGTGGACGCCCAGATACTGGGTGTAGTTATAGTTGCCGACCACATAGGCGATGATGCCAAAGGTGGTGGCCGCGATCATCACCGGCATGATGGCCAGCCCGTCAAGACCGTCGGTCAGGTTGACCGCATTGGCGGCGCCCACGATCACGATCATGCCGAAGGGAACGAAGAACCACCACAGGTTCAAAAGCGCATCCTTGAAGAACGGAAAGGCCAGCTGGTTCGTCAACTCTGCCGGGTGAAAGCTGGCTGCGGCAAAGCTTGCCAGCGCGGCAATGGCAAGGCCAAGCCCAAACCGCACCTTCCCTGAGACGCCTTTCGTGTTCTGTTTCGTGACCTTGGCATAGTCATCGGCAAAGCCGATCAGGCCAAAGCCCAGCGTCACCAAAAGCACGATCCAGATATAGGGATTGTCCAGCCGCGCCCAAAGCAGGGTCGAGACGAACAGCGCCGACAGGATCAGCAGGCCGCCCATCGTGGGCGTGCCTGCCTTGGCGAAATGGGTCTGCGGGCCATCATCGCGGATCGGCTGCCCCTTGCCCTGCTTCTTGCGCAGAATGTTGATCAGCGGCCGCCCGAACAGAAAGCCGAAGATCAGCGCCGTCATGAAGGCGCCGCCCGCGCGGAAGGTGATATAGCGAAACAGGTTGAAAAAGTCCCCACCGCTGGAGAACTCGGTCAGCAGATACAACATTTACTCTGTCCCTTCTTTTGGGGCGGGGCCTTGGCCCATTTTCTTGAGCGCGTCAACGACCAGACTGACCTTCGAGCCTTTTGATCCTTTGACCAGCACGATATCGCCCGCATCGACGACATGGCGCAGATGCGGAATGAGGTCGGCAGCCTTCTCGACCCATTCGCCGCGTTGACCTTTTGGCAGAGCGCGGTGCAGGGCCTGCATCCGGGTGCCGACACAGTGGATGGTCGTGACCGCCTCTATCCCCGGATGGCGAGCGATGGCTGCGTGCAATTCGGCCTCGGTCGGCCCCAGTTCCAGCATTTCACCCAGAACCGCGATGCGGCGGCCCTGCCCCACGCGGCCCACGCCATTTTCCGGCTGTGCCGCGATCAAAACGTCAAGGCTCGCGGCCATGCTGGCCGGATTGGCGTTAAAGGCATCGTCAATCAGCTGAAAGCTGGTTTCATCCACAATATCAAGAAGGATGCGCTGGCGCGCCCCGCGCCCGTCAGGCGGCAGCCACTCTCCGATGTCACAGGCGGCAACGGCAGGGTCTGCGCCCAGCGCCTCGGCCACGGCCAGCGAGCCAAGCCCGTTCAGCGCGAAATGGCGGCCCGGTGTGCGGACCTTGAACAGAAGCGGCGCGCCATGACGGGTGGCGCGAACCACTGTGGTCTGATCGGCGATATGGGCATCATCCAAATGGTAATCCGCGCCCTTGGCCGCACCAAAGAGCACGATTTTTGCGCCATGCGCCTGCGCTTTGGCGGTCAGGATCGGGGTCGTTTCAAGATCGGCGTTCAAAACGGCTGTGCCGCCCGGTTCCAGCCCGTCGATGATCGAGGCTTTTTCGTGGGCGATGCCTTCGACACTCTCGAAGGCCTCCAGATGGGCCGGGGCAACGGTGGTGATCATCACCGCATGGGGCCGCGCCATGCGCGACAGCGGCGCGATTTCGCCGGGGTGGTTCATGCCGATTTCGATGACCGCAAAATCGGTGTCCTTGGGCATACGCGCCAAGGTCAGCGGCACGCCCCAATGGTTGTTATAGCTGGCCTCGGCGGCGTGAACGCGGCCTTGGGCCGACAATAGGGTGCGCAGCATTTCCTTGGTCGAGGTCTTTCCCGCCGACCCCGTCACGCCCACCACGCGGGCCCGGGTCCGAGCACGGGCAGCAATGCCCAGCTTTTCAAGTCCTTGCAGCACATCCGTCACAATCAACAGCGGCGCATCGGGGGCCACACCTTCGGGCACATGGCTGACCAGTGCTGCCGCCGCCCCTTGGGCCAAGGCTTGCGCCACAAAATCATGCCCATCGCGCGCGGCTTTCAGCGCGACGAAAAGATCCCCCTTCTTCAGGGTGCGGGTGTCGATGGAAACGCCCTCTGCCTGCCAGTCGGCGGTAGAGGTGCCGCCCGTTGCGGCGACGGCTTCGGCCGAGGTCCAGAGCGCCATGTCAGATCACCCCATCCAAAGCGGCGACCGCAAGGCTCGCCTGTTCCACATCGTCAAAGGGGTAGGTCTGCCCCTGAATCGTTTGTCCGGTTTCATGGCCTTTGCCCGCCACCAAAAGCGCATCGCCCGGTTGCAGCGCATTGGCCGCGCGCAAGATCGCCTCGGCGCGGTCGCCCACCTCGGTCGCGCCCGGAGCGGCAGCAAGGATCGCGGCGCGGATGCTGGCCGGGTCTTCGCTGCGCGGGTTGTCATCGGTGACAAAGACCTGATCGGCATGGGCGGCAGCGGCTGCCCCCATCAGCGGGCGCTTGGTGCGGTCGCGGTCGCCCCCTGCCCCAAGAACCACGATCAGGCGGCCCATCACATGCGGGCGCAGCGCCTTCAGCGCGGTTTCCACGGCGTCGGGCGTATGGGCGTAATCGACAAACACGGCTGCGCCGTTCTTGCGGGTGGCGGCAAGCTGCATCCGGCCCCGCACGCCCGTCAGTTTCGGCAGAACCGCAAAGACATCGCTTGCGGGTGCGCCTGCGGCAATGCAAAGGCCCGCAGCCACCGCCACGTTTTCCGACTGAAAACCGCCAATCAGGTTCAGCCGCACCAGATGGTTCTGGCCGTTCCACGAAAACCGCAAATCCTGACCCGTGGCATCATAGCGATGGCCCAAAAGCCGCAGATCCGCGCCTTCGCCATTGCCGACGGTCAGCACCCGCTGGCCACGCGACAAGGCGATTTCGGCCATATCCGACCCCATCGCTCCGTTCAGATTGATGACGGCCACGCCATCTTCGGGCAAAAGCCGGGTGAAAAGCTGGGCCTTGGCCTCGAAATAGGCCTCCATCGTGCCGTGATAATCAAGGTGATCCTGCGTCAGGTTGGTGAAACCCGCTGCCGCCAGACGCACCCCGTCCAGCCGACGCTGGTCGATGCCGTGGCTCGAGGCCTCCATCGCCGCATGGGTCACCCCTGCTTCGGCGGCTTGGGCCAAAACCGATTGCAGGGTGATCGGGTCAGGCGTGGTATGGGCCGAGGGCGCCGTCCACGCCCCCTCTACCCCCGTCGTGCCGATGTTGATCGCGGCATGGCCCAAGGCTTCCCAGATTTGCCGGGCAAAGGTCGCCACACTGGTCTTGCCATTGGTGCCGGTCACTGCAACCATCGTCTTTGGCTGCGCGCCAAACCACAGTGCCGCAGCACGGGCCAAGGCTTCCCGCGGGTCTTCGGCCACGATCAGCGCCACCCCCTTGCCCTCGACCGCCGGGGCCGCAAGACGCGCGCCTTCGGCATCGGTCAGGATCGCAACGGCCCCCGCCGCCACGACCTGCGCCGCAAAAGTCGCGCCATGCACCTTGGTTCCCGGCAAACCGGCAAACAGAAAGCCGGGCTGCACTGCCCGGCTGTCAATCGTCAGGCCCCGAACCGGAACATCCTGCCCCGCCTTTGTGGGCAATCCCAGTTCTGAAAGCTTTGCCTGCCGCTCGTCCATCTGCACGTCCTCAATTCACCCGGCCAATATTGCACGGCCCAAATCACCCAAGCCGTCAATTGCGGATGGCTGATACCGTAGTCAACGGGCTTTCTTCAACCGCTGGCCGGATGTTCAAGAGCGGCGCGATGCGACGCACGATTTCGGCGGCCACCGGAACCGAGGTCCACCCCGCCGTGCGGCGCGGCTCGGGGCCTGTGGTGTCCACTGGCTCGTCCAGCGTCACCAGCACCACATATTTGGGGTTCGATGCCGGAAAAACCGACGCGAAGGTGTTGATCACCTTGTCCTTATAATAGCCACCCGTGCGCTTTGGCTTGTCGGCGGTGCCGGTCTTTCCCGCCACTTCATAGCCTTCCACATCGGCCAAGGACGCCGTGCCGTGTTCAACTACGGTCCGCAGCATCTTGACCGATTCCTTCGCAACATCTTCCCGCATCACCCTCGGGCCATGCGTCACATCCGTCTGCTTCAGCAAAGTCGGCGCAACCTTCTCGCCGCCATTGGCAATCGTCGCGTAGGCCGCCGCAAGGTGCAGCGGGCTGGCCGACATGCCGTGCCCATAAGAGGTGGTGATGGTGACGATATCCGCCCATTTCTTCGGAAGAAGCGGGCGACCGGTCCGGGCCTCGACCAGTTCCACCGGGGTCACGTCAAAAAAGCCCAGCGATTTCAGAAAGGCCTGCTGCCGCAAGCCGCCAATCATCAACGCGATATGGGCGGTGCCGACGTTTGACGATTTCGCAATGACATCGGTCACCGTCAGCAAGGGGCCGTAGTTCTTGTTCTGGAATTCCTTGATCTTGTGCTTGCCCCAGATCATCGGCGCATTGGCATCCACCATCGTATTCGGGCCAACAAGCCCCAATTCCATCCCCTGCGCGGCGGCAAAGATCTTGAAGGTCGAGCCCAGTTCGTAAACACCCTGCACCGCGCGGTTGAACAGCGGGCTGTCGCCGGGTTCGGCATCTTTTGGCAAAACCGGATTCGGCCGGTCATTCGGGTCGAAATCCGGCAGCGAGGCCAAGGCGACGATTTCGCCCGTGTCGACATCCATGACGATGGCCGCGGCCCCCTTGGCGTTCATCATGTTCATGCCGGCATCCAGCACTTCTTCGACAGTCGCCTGAATGGTCAGGTCGATCGAAAGCTCCAAGGGCTTGCCAGCCTGCGCCGGATCACGCAGCCGTTCGTCCAGCGCCTTTTCGATCCCGGCCGTGCCGATCACTTCGGCGGAATGCACACCTTCGGCCCCGAAAGAGGCCCCGCCCAAGATATGCGCGGCCAAAGCACCGTTCGGATAAAGCCGCATTTCGCGCGGCCCGAACAACAGTCCGGGATCGCCGATGTCATGCACTGCCTGCATCTGCTCGGGGCTTAGCGTGCGGCGCAGCCACATGAAGCGGCGACCGTCGGTAAAACGGCGCTGCAAATCAGCAGCATCCATTTCTGGAAAAATCTTGACCAGTTCCTGCGCCACGCGGTCCGGGTCGATCATGTCGCGCGGATGGGCATAAAGCGCATGGGTCAGCATATTGGTCGCCAGAATGCGGCCATTGCGGTCGGTAATATCCGCCCGCTGCGCGATGATCTCGGCCCCCGGTGCACTGGCACGGGGTTCTTCCGCCTCGGTCGCCGAAAGCAGCCCCATGCGGGCACCGATCACCGTAAACAGCGAAAAGAACATCAGCCCCAAAAGCAAAAGCCGCGCCTCGGCACGGGCACGGGATTTGTCGCGCATCTGCTCATGACGAAGCCGCAGGTTCTCGCGCTCGATCGTGTCGGGGTTTTCCCCTTTGGCGCGGGCCTGAAGAATGCGGGCAAGGGGGCGAAGCGGGGTGCGGATCATGGCTGGCTGGCCTCGGCATTCTGTTCCCCGATGACAGAAACGGGGTTTTCAATATCGGCGAGCGGAAGCTCCATCGCCGGATAGGTGACAGTGGCGATTTCCCCGAATTGGCCCGGCTCCAGCGGCAACAGGCCCAGACGGTCAAAATTCAGGCCCGACAATTCGCGCAGACGGTCGGGGCGGTTAAGATAGGCCCATTCGGCGCGTTGCAGGGCCAGCGCCTCACGCAGGCCCGCGATTTCGGCCTGAAGCCCGTTCAACTCGCGCAGCGCATCGCGGGTCTGATAATGTTCACGGTAAGCCCAGAAGCCAAGGGCAAGAACGGCAATGAAGGACAGGACATAGATCGCGGGGCGCATCAGCGGCGTCCTTTCTTGCGGGGTGGTTCAGGCAGGCCCAGATCGGCAGGGGCGATGGCCTTGGCAGGCACCGCGGTGCGGCGGCCAATCCGCAACTTGGCGGACCGGGCGCGGGGATTTTCTTCCAGTTCCTGATCATCGGGGCCCACGGCCTTGCGGGTCACCATCTCGAACCGGGCCGAAACATCGGCTGTCGCAGGCGCATAGCGGTTGGCGTTCGATTCTTGCCCGGCAGCGATCTGGAAGAATCGCTTCACGATCCGGTCTTCAAGGCTGTGAAAGCTGACCACGGCCAAAAGCCCACCGGGTTTAAGCGCCCGTTCAGCAGCGGCAAGGCCGTCGGCCAATTGCTGAAATTCGGTGTTCACCGCAATGCGGATGGCCTGAAAGCTGCGGGTCGCCGGATGGCTTTGCCCCGGTTTCGGGCGCGGCAGGCAGCGGGCAATGACCTCGGCCAGTTGCAGGGTGCGGGTAAACGGCTCACGGGTGCGGGCCTCGACAATCGCACGGGCAATCCGGCGCGAAGCACGTTCTTCGCCGTAATGATAAAGAATGTCGGCCAGATGGCTTTCTTCGGCAGTGTTCACCAGATCGGCGGCACTGTCGCCCTCTTGGCTCATCCGCATGTCCAGCGGGCCGTCTTTCTGAAAGGAAAATCCGCGTTCGGCCAGATCAAGCTGCATGGACGACACGCCCAGATCCAGCACAACCCCATCCAGCGGGGTGTCGGAATACTGATCAAGCTCGGAAAACGTGCCATGCACCAGCCGCAAACGGTCGCCGAAATCGCCGATCCACCCCTGCGCCATGTCAATCGCCAGCGGATCACGGTCGACGCCGATCACCCGATCAGCACCCGCCGCCAAAAGCCCGCGCGTATAGCCGCCCGCACCAAAGGTGCCATCCAGCCATGTGCCGGAAATCGGGGCGCAAACGTCAAGGATCGGGCGCAAGAGCACCGGAATGTGAGGCGCGCGACCGGTATTCTGATCGCTGGTCCCGGTCATCTTCAGACCCCCGGGACAGCCTGGCCCAACAGCGCCAGCGGATCAGTGTCGTCATCATCCTCGTCGTCGATCGCGTCAAGGAAGAGCTCTTCGTAAACATCGCGGCGCCACAGCGTGAAACGGTTTGTGGCCCCGGCGAGGGCCGAGTCGATCCCGTCTTTCAGCATCTCGGGCGTGATGCCCAGCTTTTCGCGCACCTTGGGCGGCAGCACGATCCGGCCGTCATCATCCACTTCGGTCGTCGCAGAAAGGGTAATCAGGTCGCGTTCCGCCTTCAGACGGGCCTTCGACCCCGGCGGAAGCTGCGCCACCTGTGCGGCCAATTGCTCGGCCTCGGCAAAGCTGTAGCATTCGCAAAAGGCGCGGTGCTTGCCACCATAGACAATCACCATACGGGTGCGGGGGCTTTCGGGCGTGCGGGTATCGCCGGCATCCAGAACGCGGCGAAAGGCCGCCGGGATCAGAACCCGGGCCTTTGAATCTACCTTTTGGTAGTATTCGCCTCTGAACGCCTCAGCCATTTTCCCAGAGCTTGCGCCCGTTCCTTCCATGTCCCTGCCCCGATTTTCGGGGCGTTAAATGCGTACGGCGGACCGAGCTGCTGCCACTGCTCGATCCGCCGCCTGTCCCATCGCTGGGCGTCCAGCTACGCGCGCCACCTGGGGGAGATGTCTGCTCGCTCGCGCGCCGGATCTCTTCAATTTCGAAAGCGGGTGCCTGTATGAAGCCTGACTGTTTCGCCTGTTCGGGGTTCTTTTGCCGCCCCTGCTTATCACTGCCCGTCTCGATGACTTATGGATGCCATGGGATTATCTGGGAAGCAACGGGAAATTTTGGGCGAAGCCGGGAAGATATGGTTCAAACAGGGTCTGCAAAACAGCATATTGTGTCGTTTCGGGCGGCTCAAAAGCAATAACTAGGCCGTGATCGCCATGTGATCGCTATATCTAGTGGCATCAGAATTTTCCCAGGCCATCCCGGAAATCTGAAAGTTTTTTCATGAAGAACTGCTGGCAACCCACTGATCTGCCCAGAATTCGCCCCAGAATCGAAAAAGCCGGGCGATTTCACCCGACTTTCCCAGAAAATCCCGTTTCAGTGATTCGTCGTGAGGCGTTTTCCCGGACGATCCCAGCCCGTCCCCGCCCGCTTGACGCGGCTCAGGCCATCCCGCCCGCAATCAGGCGGTGCGCCAACCGGGCATAGGCCTCGGCCTCGGGCGCGTCGGTCGCGGCAATCGGAGTGCCGCCGTCCCCCGCCTGACGAACAGAAAGCGCCAAGGGCAATTCGCCAAGGAAAGGCAGGTCCAGCTTCTCGGCCTCGGCCCGCACACCGCCATGACCAAAGATATCGGTCTCTTTTCCGCAATGCGGGCAGCAGAAGGTCGACATATTCTCGATCAACCCCAAAACCGGGGTGTTCAGCTTGCGAAACATGTCCAACGCCTTGCGCGCATCCAACAGCGCCACGTCCTGCGGCGTCGACACGATGATCGCGCCGGTCAGCTGCGTCCGCTGGCACAAGGTCAATTGGATATCGCCCGTTCCCGGCGGCAAGTCGATGATCAGCACATCCAACTTGCCCCAAGCCACTTGCGTCAAAAGCTGCTGCAACGCTCCCATGATCATCGGCCCGCGCCAGATCACCGCCTCATCGTCCTTTAACATAAGGCCCAGCGACATCATGGTGACGCCATGCGCGGTCAGGGGTTCAATGATTTTGCCATCAGGGCTTGCGGGGCGCTTTGACACGCCCATCATCCGCGGCTGCGACGGCCCATAGATATCTGCATCCAGCAAACCAACCCTGCGGCCTTGGCGCGCCAAGGCTACTGCAAGGTTTGACGACACTGTGGATTTCCCGACGCCCCCCTTGCCCGATCCCACTGCTATAATACGGTCCACACCGACAAGCCTCTGTGGCCCGCCCTGTTGCGGCGTGGGATGCTGGCCAATCTTCAGGCTGGGCGCGGCCGGTTTTGCCGCCGGGCCATGCGCCGTCATGACAATCTGAACCGCCGCGACACCCGGCAAAGCCTTCAGCACTGCCTCGGCTTGCGCCTGTAGCGGCGCAAAGGCGCGCGCCTCTTCCGGGGTTGCCGCTTCGATCACGAAGCGAATCGAAGACCCATCTACGGTCAGCGCACGAATCAAATCGCGCGAGACAAGGTCGCCCCCACCGGGAACCAGCACCCGCCCCAGACAAGCCAAAACGTCATCGCGTGAAACAGCCATGTCACCCTCTGCCAAATGAAGCGGCACCAAAGTCGTAGTGTTTTGCAGAAAGCTCAAGCCCAGGTTGACCAAATGCTCAAAAATTCACGGAAGGTGCTGTTTTTCATAACGATTTCGTGACATTTAGCCATGCACTTGCTGCATGGCAGCATTGCGGACCAAAGGTATTGTGCACATGCAGCATTTGACCCATGTTATCCCTAACAGCGAGGCCGAAGTGCCCGCACAGAACTAGATGAGGCTATAAAATGGCATATGTGAACACCTCCCGCACCGCTTCGTTCGGTCTCGTGGATCGCGCCGTTCTGGTGCTGAAGTCGGCTCGTGAAGCGCTGGAGCGCCGCCGGGTCTACCGCCAGACGCTGACCGAGCTTCGGTCCCTGTCGAACCGCGATCTCGCGGATCTGGGGATCCACCGCTCGATGATCACCCGCGTGGCTTTGGAAGCCGCCTACGGTAAGTAAGTTTTTTGCCGGACCCCCTCCTCCTCCCTCGGGGTCCCAAGCAAAAGCGTCGGCATCGTCTCCTCCCTGATGCCGACGCTCTTTAAATCGGGGCAATCAGCCCCATCTTTGTCGAAAGGCCCGCTCCTCCTCCCTTGGGCCTGACGATCCGGCGGCTTCCCTTCCTCCTCCCTTGGGAAGTCGCCTCAAAATTTGGCTTCGAGCGGCTCCTCCTCCTCCCTGAGCCGATCGGACAAGCGGCGGCCCTCGTCCTCCTCCCTGAGGGTCGCCGCATCTCTCTTCGGGCCAAATGGCCCAACAGGTTCCGGTGCTGCCCCTCCTCCTCCCTGGGTGGTGCCGAGCAACGGATCGGTGGCCCTCCTCCTCCCTGGCCACGGATCCGCGACATGACAGACCGGCCCTCCTCCCTCCCTGGCCGGATCTGAACAGAAACGGCGGTGCCCCTCCTCCTCCCTGGGCGCCGCCGTTTTCGTTTTTCCTGCCCTGTTTTTGTCACCCCGGACGATGCGTCTGTCGCTTGCCCCTTGCGCTGCATTGCCACGGCGGTTTTAGTCGCCGCGGCCCCGCCAGGGCGCTTCCTGTCTGCACGGGGGGTGTACGGGGGGTGTACAAAGGGTGACATAGGCCAGAATGCGTATTTCGATGATTTCAGCCGCAATCGTTGCGGCATTGGTTGGCTATGGCTCCACCATCGCCCTCGTCCTTGCCGCGGCCTCTGCGGTTGGCGCAAGCGCCGAACAAACCGCAAGCTGGGTGCTGGCGATCTGCTTTGCCAAGGCCATCGGCTCGGCCGTCCTGTCGACCTGGAACAAGGTGCCCGTGGTACTGGCATGGTCGACGCCCGGCGCGGCGCTGATCGCGGCAACTGATGGGATTTCGATGCCAGAGGCCGTCGGCGCCTTTGTTCTGGCAGGTGCGCTGATCACCCTGACCGCAACCCTCCGCCCGCTTTCTCGCGCCATCGCCGCCATCCCCGACGGGATTGCTGCGGCAATGCTGGCGGGTGTGCTTTTTCCATTCTGCCTCAAAGGCTTGGACAGCGCCGAGGCGGCGCCGAAACTGGTCCTGCCGATGGTGATTGTCTTCCTTCTGGTGCGGCTGAAGAATCCGGCCGTCGCTGTTCTGGCCGCATTGTCCCTTGGGCTCGTCGCCAGTTTCGGCCTTGGCTTTGCCAGCTTCCCGCACTTGTCCTTTCCGGCCCCTGATCTTACCTTCATCTCTCCTGAATGGTCCCCCGGTGTCCTTCTGGGCCTTGGCCTGCCGCTTTATCTTGTAACCATGGCCAGCCAGAACCTGCCCGGATTTGCCACCATGCGCGCCCACGGATTTGAGCCCCCCGTCACCCGCGCCCTGGCCGTCTCGGGCGGAATTTCCACCCTCTCCGCCCTGTTCGGCGCCCATACCGTGAACATGGCCGCCATCACCGCCGCAATTTGCATGGGCGATGACGTGCATCCCGACCGATCGCAACGCTGGAAGGTCGGGGTGGTTTACGCAGGCGTTTGGGTCGGTTTAGGCCTGGGCAGCCCCGCGATCCTCGCTTTGCTGGCCGCCTTGCCACCCGAAGTGATGGGGGCCTTGGTCGCGCTTGCCCTCCTCGGGCCTCTGATGGGGGCGCTGACCGGAGCCTATCTGCCAGCAGAAAGCCGGTTCGCGGCAACCATGACCTTTGTAGTCACGGCCTCTGGCGTGGCGGTTTTCGGGATCGGCGCCGCATTCTGGGGCCTTGCCGCGGGCCTTGCCGTCTGGGCATTGGAGACACTGGCCAAACGCTGAGCGCCAATTTCCTTCGAAGAAAATTGCAAAATTCTTCGAAGAATTTTGCCCGTCTTCAGAACGGGATATCGTCCACTTCATCCGCTGGGGTGACAAACCGCGCGACGATGTTTTTCAGCCCGGAATGCTCAAACTCGATGGCAAGTTTGTCACCTTCTATTCCGGTGACCACGCCGTAACCGAACTTTTGGTGGAACACCCGCTCTCCCATTTCAAAGGACGAAAGCGCCTGACTGTCGATCACAAGTCCCTTCGCTTCTCGGGGTTGCGCGGTAGGGCGGGAAGATTGACGGTCTTGCAGGCGGCGCCAGCCGGGCGAGTTGTAGACATCGGCCTTGCTGACACGTTCATCCATTGCAGAGCCGAATCCGACAGAGGCAGCGGCGCCAAAGCCCCCACCATAAAGCCCCGGGGGGGTCAACACCTCGACATGGGCGCTTGGCAATTCGTCGATAAAGCGGCTGGGCATCTGGCTTTGCCACTGGCCATAGACCCGGCGATTGGACGCGAAGGAAATCGTGCAAATCTCTTCGGCGCGGGTGATGCCGACATAGGCAAGCCTGCGTTCTTCCTCGACCCCTTTCAGACCGGATTCGTCCATGCTGCGCTGGCTTGGGAAAAGGCCGTCTTCCCACCCGGGCAGGAAGACCACGGGAAATTCCAGCCCCTTGGCCGCGTGCAGGGTCATGATCGAAACTTTGTCGGTCGCCTCTTCGCTGTCATTGTCCATGATCAGGCTGACATGTTCGAGGAATCCTTGCAGATTGTCGAATTGCTCCAGTGCCTTGACCAGTTCTTTCAGGTTATCAAGCCGCCCCGGGGCTTCAGGTGTTTTGTCGTTTTGCCACATCTCGGTATAGCCGGATTCCTCAAGGATGATCTCGGCCAATTCGATGTGGTTATATTCTGGTTGAAGGGTTTCAAGGTGCCAACGGTCGATGTTTTCGACCAGCAGGCGCAGCTGACCGCCGCCCTTGCCGCCGATCACACCATTCGCCACCGCCTCACGCGCGCCTTCCAAAAGTGATACGCCAGCGGCCCGCGCAAGGCGCTGAATCTCCCCTTGCGCCTTGTCGCCCAAGCCGCGCTTGGGGGTATTCACGATCCGCTCAAAGGCCAGATCATCATCAGGGGAACAGGCCAGCCGGAAATAGGCCATGGCATCGCGTATTTCGAGCCGTTCGTAGAAACGCGGGCCACCAATGACGCGATAAGGCAAGCCAATGGTCAGAAAGCGGTCTTCAAAGGCCCGCATCTGGTGGGAGGCACGGACGAGGATGGCCTGATTGTTCAGCGCGACCGGATCTCTGCCTCGGGTGCCACGCTGCAGGGCCTCAATCTCTTCGCCGATCCAACGGGCCTCTTCCTCGCCATCCCAATGGCCAATCAAACGAACCTTTTCGCCCTGTTCGCCCGCAGTCCAGAGCGTTTTTCCCAATCTCCCCTTGTTGGCGGCGATGATGCCCGAGGCGGCGGCGAGGATATGGGCGGTCGAGCGGTAATTCTGTTCCAGCCGAACGACGGTTGCGCCGGGGAAATCCTTTTCGAATTTCAGGATGTTCCCCACTTCAGCCCCACGCCAGCCATAGATCGACTGGTCGTCATCACCCACGCAGCAAATGTTCTTGTGGGCCTGAGCCAGCAGACGCAGCCATAGATATTGGGCCACGTTGGTATCCTGATATTCGTCGACAAGGATATAGCGGAACCAACGCTGATATTGGCCCAGAACATCAGGATGGTTCTGAAAGATGGTGACGCAGTGCAAAAGCAGGTCGCCGAAATCGGTGGCGTTCAGGGTTCTAAGGCGGTCCTGATACTGCTCATAAAGCTCGGTCCCCATGTTGTTGAAACCTGACGCCTCGCCCGAAGGAACACGCGCAGGGGTCAACGCCCGGTTTTTCCAGCCGTCGATCATCCCGGCCAGCATCCGGGCGGGCCAACGCTTTTCGTCGATATTGGCAGCCTGAATCAGTTGCTTCAGCAAGCGGATCTGGTCGTCTGTATCCAGAATGGTGAAATTCGGCTTCAACCCTACCAGTTCTGCGTGCCGACGCAGGATTTTCACGGATAGCGAGTGGAAGGTGCCCATCCATGGCATGCCTTCAGCCACATGCCCCAGCATGCGCCCCACACGGTCTTTCATTTCGCGCGCGGCCTTATTGGTAAAGGTCACGGCCAGAATTTCGTTCGGACGGGCTTTGTGCGTGTTCAAAAGATGCACGATGCGGCTGGTCAAAGCCTTGGTCTTGCCCGTGCCAGCCCCTGCCAGCATCAGAACCGGGCCATCCAGCGCCTCGACCGCCGCGCGCTGTGCGGGGTTCAGGTCATCAAGATAGGGCGCGGGCCGCGCGGCCATTGCGCGTTGCGACAGCGGCACTGCCGCGGCTTCGAAAGCGTCGTGTTCATCCCAATCGTTCATGGTGTCAATCTAGCGCCATGACTGCGGAAGGAAAAGCACTGTTCTTGAAATGTTCAATCTTCGGCTGATGGAGAGTTCCGTGCCGGATATTGCTGGCGCATTCCTTCGGAATAGCGGGCGAAGAGGCGCGAGAAGGTTTGAATGTCTTCCTCGGACCAATCGGCAAAAAGCCGGATCGTGCGTTTCCATTTGGCCTCAAGAAAGGCCGCGATGAGTGTCTCGGCCTTTTCGGTCGGCACCAAAATTGACTTGCGGCCGTCTTCCTGACTGGCCGCGCGTGTCACAAGCCCCCGGTCCACAAGATCGGCGGCGATGCGGCTGGCGCGAGAGGGATCGATGAAAAGCTCTTCTGCTAAGAGGCCAACCGTCGGCTCTTGGGGGGCCGGACGGCCAAATCCGCCACGAATGCGCAAGATTGCGGACAGCGCGTGAAACTGGGAGGCCTCAAGCCCCGCATCGAGTTCCTCAAGCAACGCTTGTGGCACCTCGCCCTTCATGATGCGGCGCATGAAATTGAAGTTCTCGATATCAAGATCAATCAGCGCCTGCACGGCTGGAGACGAATAGCCAGCGGCTTTCAGGTGAGGCTCGACCTTGTCTTTATAGCTTTTCGGCACGCTCTTCCCCTTCCACATGCCCCTTCCGCTTGCCGCACAAGAATGCACATGTCAAGTGCATGCTATTGGCAGCAATGTGCGCTTGACACATAAATTACCACGTTCTACCTGTGAAGAGCGTACAGGAGATTTTGATGACACATAGGGCTTCGGACGCGCCCCCACACACGGATGAACATTCGTCGGTCGGCGTCGTTATTGCTTCGGTTGCTGTTCTTTTGCTGCTTGCCTCACTTGACCAGACCATCGTTTCGACGGCTTTGCCTACGATCGTCGCCGATCTGGGTGGGCTAGAGCATCTGAGTTGGGTCGTTACGGCCTATATTCTGGCCTCGACCGTTGTCGCACCGCTTTATGGCAAATTGGGCGATCTTTACGGTCGACGGGTTATGGTTTTCGTCTCTGTGTCGGTCTTTCTGATCGGGTCGATGCTGTGCGGGGCGGCGACCTCGATGGAGTTTCTGATCTTTGCACGAGCCTTGCAGGGGCTTGGCGGCGGCGGATTGTTTGTGCTGGCTCTGTCAATCATTGCTGATGTCATCCCGCCCAAGGACAGAGGGAAAATTCAGGGCGTCTTTGCAGGCGTTTTTGGCATTTCGTCGGTTGTTGGCCCGCTGATTGGCGGATGGTTTGTCGAAGTGGCAAGCTGGCATTGGATCTTCTATGTCAACCTTCCCTTTGGTCTTGCCGCCCTTGTCGGCTTTTTCTTTGCGTTCAAGGCGCAGACCAAGACCGTCGCGCACAAGATCGACTACCTAGGTGCAGGATTGTTGACTCTGGCACTTGGCGGGTTGGTTCTGGTGACTTCGTTGGGCGGGAGAACGCTGGGCTGGGACGATCCACGCCTCCTTGTGGTCGTCGGAATTGCAGCAATTGCCTTTGCTGCTTTCTTCTTTGCCGAGACCCGTGCGAGCGAACCTGTGCTTCCCCTCTCCCTGTTCAGAGGGAATGTGTTTTCCGTGACCTCGGCCATTGGCTTTGTCTCGGGCGCGATCATGTTTGGCTCTTTGACCTTTATCCCTGTCTATCTGCAAATCGCAAAAGGTGCCTCGCCCACCGAATCTGGCTGGCAATTGATCCCTATGACGATTGGTATTTTGACGGCTTCTACCTTGTCGGGGCGCTATATGGGCCGCACCGGACGCTACAAGATTTTGCCGATGATCGGGCTGAGCGTGGCAAGTGGCGGACTGTTTCTTTTGACCCAACTTTCATCCGATACACCCGCGCCAATGCTCTGGGCGGCCTTGGTGCTTGTGGGCGGTGGTCTGGGAACGGTCTTTCCCGTCGTCACGACAGCCGTTCAGAACACTGTCCCGCGTGAGCAATTGGGGACGGCAACCGCTGCTGGCTTGATGTTCCGTCAGGTTGGTGGGTCGATCGCCGTGGCGCTCTTTGGCGCAATCTTCGCGGCACGGATGGCAACAGAGGTTGGCGGGCAGATCGAGGGTGTGGCGGATGTGGCCGAACTTGGTCCGCAACGGCTTGCCAACCTGCCGGAGACCACGCGAGAACTGATCTCGGTCGCAGTCAGCGCGGCCCTGCATCCGATCTATTGGATTGCTTTTGCTCTGGCGGTCGTCGGCGTCGCCCTGACCTTTCTCTTGCGCGAAGTCCCACTGACCTCGCGCATGGTGCCAAGGGGCGAATAAAGATCGAAATTGGGGCGCCCGGACATATTGGGCACCCCAACTGATTCTGGAAACTTTTGATCAAAAATCAAAATGTTAGCGCAAAATCCATGATTTTGCCGCGCTCGACGACTTTGCAATTGCAAAGTCGGACTGAATATTTCGCAAAATTTGCAGATCACCTCTTTGTTACACTTGCGCCGCACCGCAGCGCGCCTAGAGTGCGCGATCAAATGACATCCCTCACTAAAGGAGTGACCGATGCCCGATTTCCGCAAAATCCTTGTCGCCAACCGTGGCGAAATCGCGATCCGTGTGATGCGCGCCGCCAACGAGATGGGCAAGAAGACTGTCGCGGTCTATGCGGAAGAGGACAAGCTGAGTCTGCACCGCTTCAAGGCCGATGAGGCTTATCGGATCGGTGAAGGCCTGTCGCCGGTTGGCGCCTATCTTTCGATCCCCGAGATTATTCGGGTGGCAAAGATGTCGGGCGCCGATGCCATTCATCCGGGCTATGGTCTGCTTTCGGAAAATCCGGACTTCGTTGAGGCCTGCGAGCAAGCTGGCATCACTTTCATCGGGCCGAAGGCCGAAACCATGCGGGCCCTTGGCGACAAGGCAAGCGCACGTCGCGTGGCGATTGACGCTGGCGTTCCGGTCATTCCGGCGACGGAAGTGCTGGGCGACGATATGGCAGCCATCAAGAAAGAGGCCGCGACAATCGGCTATCCGCTGATGCTGAAGGCCTCGTGGGGCGGTGGTGGCCGAGGGATGCGCCCGATCCTGTCCGAGGCGGAAGTTGAAGCCAAAGTGCGCGAAGGTCGCCGTGAGGCCGAGGCCGCCTTTGGCAATGGCGAAGGCTATCTGGAAAAGATGATCCAGCGCGCCCGTCACGTTGAGGTGCAGATCCTTGGCGACAAACATGGCCAGATTTACCACCTGTGGGAGCGCGATTGTACGGTACAGCGCCGCAACCAAAAGGTCGTGGAACGCGCCCCTGCCCCCTATCTGACCGAGGAACAGCGGGCCGAGGTCTGCGAAATGGGACGCAAAATCTGCGCCCATGTGAATTACGAATGTGCGGGCACCGTCGAATTCCTGATGGATATGGACGAGGGCAAATTCTACTTCATCGAAGTGAACCCGCGCGTGCAGGTCGAACACACCGTCACCGAAGAGGTGACCGGCATCGACATCGTTCAGGCCCAGATCCTGATCGCCGAGGGCAAGACCCTTGCTGAAGCCACCGGCGTCGGCAGCCAAGCGGATGTCAAGCTGAATGGCCACGCGCTGCAATGCCGGGTGACGACTGAAGACCCGCTGAACAACTTTATCCCAGACTATGGCCGTTTGACCGCTTATCGCAGCGCGACCGGCAACGGCATTCGTCTGGACGGCGGCACGGCCTATGCCGGCGGCGTCATCACGCGCTACTACGACTCGCTTCTGGTGAAGGTCACAGCCCATGCCCAGACCCCGGAAAAGGCCATCAGCCGGATGGACCGCGCATTGCGCGAATTCCGTATTCGCGGTGTCGCGACAAATATCGAATTTGTCATCAACCTGCTGAAGCACCCAACCTTCCTAGACTACAGCTACACGACGAAATTCATCGACACGACACCGGACCTGTTCAACTTCCGCAAGCGCCGGGACCGGGCGACGAAGATTCTGACCTATATTGCCGACATCACAGTGAACGGGCACCCCGAGACGGCGGGCCGCCCCCTGCCCCCAGCCGAGGCGAAGCCGCCAAAAGCCCCGAAGTCACGCGCCGAACCGGCTATGGGCACCCGCAACTTGCTGGAACAAAAGGGCCCTCAGGCGGTTGCTGACTGGATGAAGGCGCAGACTAAGGTTCTGATCACCGACACCACAATGCGCGATGGCCACCAGTCTTTGCTGGCCACGCGGATGCGGTCTATCGACATGATCAAGGTCGCCCCTGCCTATGCCGCCAACCTGCCGCAGCTTTTCAGCGTGGAATGCTGGGGGGGCGCGACTTTTGATGTGGCCTATCGCTTCTTGCAGGAATGTCCTTGGCAGCGTCTGCGCGACCTGCGCGCCGCAATGCCGAACCTGATGACGCAAATGCTGCTGCGCGCTTCGAACGGTGTAGGCTATACGAACTATCCCGACAATGTGGTGCAGGCCTTTGTCAAACAAGCTGCGACCACTGGCGTTGATGTTTTCCGCGTTTTCGACTCGCTCAACTGGGTGGAAAACATGCGCGTCGCGATGGATGCCGTGCTGGAGGCGAACAAGGTTTGTGAAGGCACGATCTGCTATACTGGCGATCTTCTGGACCCAAGCCGCGCAAAGTATGATCTGAAATACTATGTGGACCGCGCCAAGGAGTTGAAAGCCGCAGGGGCGCATGTGCTAGGCCTGAAGGATATGGCGGGTCTGTTGAAGCCAGCCTCGGCCCGCATTCTGGTTAAAACCCTGAAGCAGGAAATTGGCCTGCCAATCCACTTCCACACCCATGACACCAGCGGCGCAGCCGCAGCCACCATTCTGGCGGCCTGCGATGCCGGTGTTGATGCGGTGGATGCGGCGATGGATGCGTTTTCGGGCGGCACCTCGCAGCCCTGCCTTGGGTCTATCGTCGAGGCGCTGCGCCATACTGAGCGTGACACCGGGCTGGATATGGGCGCGATCCGCGAAATCTCAAACTATTGGGAAGGTGTCCGCAAGCAATATGCCGCCTTTGAAAGCGGCCTGCCTGCCCCGGCCTCGGAAGTCTATCTGCATGAAATGCCCGGTGGCCAGTTCACCAACCTCAAGGCGCAGGCCCGGTCTCTTGGCTTGGAAGAGCGTTGGCACGAGGTGGCGCAGGCCTATGCCGATGCGAACCAGATGTTTGGTGATATCGTCAAGGTAACGCCGTCATCAAAAGTTGTCGGCGACATGGCCCTGATGATGGTGGCCCAAGGGCTGAGTAGATCTCAGGTTGAAGATCCGTCTATGGACGTGGCCTTCCCGGACTCTGTTGTAGACATGATGAAGGGCAATCTGGGCCAACCCCACGGCGGCTGGCCGAAGGGCATTCTGACGAAGGTTCTGAAGGGCGAAAAGCCGTTGACAGAGCGCCCGGGAAAGACCCTGCCAGCTGTCGATCTGGAAGATGTTCGGGCAAAACTGTCAAAGGAGCTCAGCGGCTTTGCGGTCGATGATGAAGACCTGAATGGCTATCTGATGTATCCCAAGGTTTTCTTGGATTACATGGGGCGTCACCGGACCTATGGACCAGTTCGCACTTTGCCGACAAAGGCATTCTTCTACGGAATGGAGCCGGGCGAAGAACTTACAGCCGAAATCGACCCTGGCAAGACCCTGGAAATTCGCTTGCAGGCGGTTGGCGAAACGACCGAAGACGGCGACGTGAAGGTGTTCTTTGAACTGAATGGTCAACCGCGCGTGATTCGTGTTCCGAACCGTGCCATCAAGGCAAAGACCGCTGCCAAACCGAAAGCCCAAGAAGGCAACAATGCACATGTCGGCGCGCCTATGCCGGGCTCGATTGCCTCGGTTGCGGTTTCGGTCGGGCAAAAAGTGCGTGCAGGCGATCTTCTGGTGACTATCGAAGCCATGAAAATGGAAACCGGCCTGCACGCAGACCGCGAAGCGACCGTAAAAGCCCTGCACGTTCACGCCGGAAGCCAGATCGAAGCCAAGGATCTGCTGGTCGAACTGGAATGAAATGAATGGCCGAGTGGCAAAGGAGAATTTCCTTGCCACTCGCCTGCCCAGCTCGGCCACGCCGGAAGCGGGCATCGACGCCAAGGCACCACAAATACCGATTTGTTCTGATCACGCGTCGCGTCAAAGGCGAGCGTTGCCTTAGACTGGTGGCATTTTCCAGACCTGAGTCCTTAGTTGATGACCATATCGGGCATTGAAGATGAACGCTCAGGGGTGGATGAGTGAGGCGCAATCCGGCTTGTCTCGCAATCGCCCCACCCTTGATTGTGCTACATTATGGGAAACACCTTGTGTTTTCGATTGCACGGATAATGGCGAGACCGTTTAGCTGCCAGCAGCGATGCAACTGGGACTGCCCACGTTCATTCAAGGATTTGAACGCGGCTGCCCGTCGGACAAAGAATGTCCCAATGCATTTTGGGCGAACAACACCCGAGATCGAGCGCGGACGACGGCATTCGAAGTTAACGCAGATCTACCGCAAGCAGCCTGCCAAACGGTAATTTGGATCATGATCTATGGGTCAAGAAACCCCAGCGGCAACGAGCGGGAAAGACCTGAAGATTATGGAGGACATCCTTCATCATCCGAGGCCAAGTTGGGAGCCGGAGCATGAACGCATATCGGATCTGATTGAATGTTTCTGGCATGAGTTGGGAGATATCCGGTAATTGAACAGGGCTGCCGCAGATGCGACAGCCCCTTTTCCACTGAAGCGGAAAACAATCAGGCCGGGATGTTGCCGGCGTCCTGAGCGGCCTTCAGCTCGTCTGCCGAAAGAGCGCCGTTTGCGTCGACGTCTGCAGCTTTGAAGACTTCTTCGGTCAGTTCCGGGAAAGCCACCAGAAGCTCTTCCATCGAGAACTCACCATTGCCATCAGCATCTGCAACAACTGTTTCGGCATGCGCCTGAGCCACAGCAAATGCGGAGATGGCGCTGAGGGTCAGAAGGAACTTTTTCATTTTGTCTTAACTCCAAGACAGGTGTTACGGCCATTACGGCCGCGGTAGAAGCAAGTCTGCTTCGCCGCCTTAAATACTGAATTAAAATTAATAATCCAGAGGTTGGCGCAGTTGTTGCCCGCAACATCACAGTGGTTTGAAGGGCCTATCGGAGCTTATTGACGCCCACCTACCGCTGTGGTTTCGAGGTCTGTTTTCTTCGAACTCGGCGCTGATTCCGCAGCGCAGCAAGGCAAAGAAAAAGTCTCCCTCTAGTGTCATTTTCCCCTTGCAGCCGCCCGCGCCTTCCCCTAAATCACCGCTCACCGAAACGGTGCGGGCGTAGCTCAGGGGTAGAGCATAACCTTGCCAAGGTTAGGGTCGTGAGTTCGAATCTCATCGCCCGCTCCAATTCGGATGAAAAAGGCGCCTTACGGCGTCTTTTTTCGTTTCAGGCCACGCGAAGACGGTTTCGCAAGATTACCTCAACCGCAAGGAGGTTGAGCATCCAAGATAGCCACGCCGTGACATTGTAGGTTTCTGCGACGGTCCACCCCATAGCCATCAATGGCGCCATGATCAGGCGCAGGGTGACTGCGGCAAAGGTCATGGCAATCGAGCGGATCATCCACCTCTGGTGCGCAGCGTAGTCGCCGCGACGAATGGCCATAAGGCCGAGCGCGGTGAAGCCAATCCACAAACAGGCCAGCACCGCGAATCCCAGCCGAGCAAAGGGTGACGCGATTGATCCCGGAATGATCGACATAGATGCAACCGACGCCACAAGAACACAGAAAGCGTAAATACGCCCGGAAATCCGATGAAGCGACGGCCGCCGAAGGCGAATTCGATCAGAAAGCTGGATTGGGACCAAAGCGAGCACTAACGGGCCGAAAAGAACATGTCCCCAGACAGCAAGCGGGATGCGTTTCGCATAGTCCGCCATGTCTGGCATCACCCGTTCCATTGGAAGAACGAAGGCGCGCAAAGAGCTAACCGCAATCAACAAGGAAAGAATGGCGACGCCCCAATAGGTCGTTCGGGTACTGATCATGTCGGAAATCCCTTGACAGTGTAAAGCTGAAAAACTTGAGCCATATTGACTTGACAGTGTCAAGTTGTTTTGCAACTTGCAGTCTATGATCCAAATTCAAGATAGCTCCCCCGCCCCGACGTCGCTGCGAGACCGCCTGATCGAAGCGGGGATGACCTTGTTGGAACGCGACGGAGTGGCAGGCATGACGCTGCGCAAAACGGCTTCGCTTGCAGGTGTAAGCCACGCAGCCCCGGCGCATCATTTCGATGGTTTGCCCGGATTGATGACGGCGATTGCGACGAAAGCCTTTCAGCGCTTTTGTGTCTCGATGGAGGCGCGGATGGCAGAGGCGCCCACAGATCGCGTGTCTCAACTTCACGCCATCTGCGCAGGCTATCTTGATTTTGCAGCAGAACATGCAGGCCTGTTCCACGCCATGTTCCAAAACGACCAAGTCTCAAGATCGGATGAAGAGTTACAGAAAGCCAGCAAACGCGCCTACGACTTGTTACGGCAGGCCTGCGCGCCGTTCTCGACCACCCGAGATCAACTGTTTGAAACCACGGTCTGGTCACTGGTGCATGGTTACGCCCAATTGGGCTTTCAGAGGCAGGTAGGCCAGCAACGTGGGCAATTGTTGGTTCCAGCTTTTTCGGACTGTCTGGACAAATTGATTGCAGAAAAATGCAAAGCCCCCGTTGCGCCCGACGGTGTCCCAGATTAAGAGACAGCTACGGAGTGCGGGCGTAGCTCAGGGGTAGAGCATAACCTTGCCAAGGTTAGGGTCGTGAGTTCGAATCTCATCGCCCGCTCCAAGAAACAAGGCGCCATTTGGCGCCTTTTTTCTTTTCCGAAACCTTATGCAGAATTCTGCATCGCCGACCAGAACCTTACTGGCAATTTCCATAATCGCAGATATGCCGGCCAAAATGCAAAACAGCCGCTTGCGCGGCCGTTTGTTGCGTCGGTCACCATGGTGAAATGGTGGGTGACCCTGGAATCGAACCAGGCGTGGGTCGCCCCGGCGGAGTTACAGTCCGCTGCCGCACCTTGCAGCTCGTCACCCGACGGGGTGCGGAATAAGACAGGCAGCGGGGGGCGTCAAGGGCCGATTGCGCCGAGCTGGAAAAAGGTTTAGCCCCCTAACTCGGTTGCGCCTTTCCCCTGCCCGCTGCAGTGTCGCCCTTAGTCAAAAAGGAACTCACGAATGAAACCTGGCACCAAGAAACCGACATGGGTCGTGGACAAGGAACGGGCCAAGCGGGCAGAGGCAAAAGAGACCGTTTGGCTTTTTGGCTTGCATGCGGTTCGCGACGCCCTGATGAACCCTGCACGTGAAAAAATCCGGTTGGTCCTGACGAAGAATGCCTATGACAAGCTGGAAGAAGCGGTCACTGCCAGCGGAATGGAGCCGGAAATGGCAGACCCGCGGAAATTCAGCGTGCCCATTGATGAGGGCAGCGTCCATCAGGGCGCGGCATTGGAAGTGAAGCCGCTGAACTGGGGATCTCTTGCCGATGTGGCGATTTCGGGCAAGGGTGCGCCGTTGGTGGTGCTGATGGATCGGGTGACGGATCCCCACAATGTTGGCGCTGTTCTGCGGAGCGCCGAGGTTTTCGGTGCGCGCGCCGTAATCGCCCCTCGCCACCATTCGGCCCCAGAGACAGGGGCGCTGGCCAAGACCGCAAGCGGCGCTCTGGAGCGCCAACCCTATCTTAGGGTCACCAACCTTGCAGATGCGATGCAGGAACTTCGTGAGATGGGCTTTTATCTTATCGGGCTGGATGGCGAAGCGGAAACCACGCTGGAAGCAGCCGTTGCAGGCGCAGGCACGCGGCCAATCGGCTTGGTCATGGGGGCCGAGGGGCCGGGTTTGCGCGAAAAAACCCGCGAGACTTGCGATTTGCTGGCTCGCATTCCCTTTGCCGGCGCTTTCGGCAGCCTGAACGTCTCAAATGCGGCGGCGGTCTCACTTTATGCAGCCAGCCGCAGGGGCTGATCACGAAACTGCGACGGCGTCTTTAATATGCGATTCGGGTTCCTAAATCAGAGTGCAGGGGAAGCGAGACCGGAACTCTCGCCTCTCGTTTCACTGTCCCTCGTTCCGCGACTGGGCGCCCGGATTATTCCAGGGCGCCTTTTTCTTTGATCCTTTCCCGCAGGAGCCGAAATGAGCGAAAATGAACGCATTGCCCGCATCCTGACTGAAGTTCGAGTAATCGCCCTTGTTGGCTGGTCGCCCAAGCCGGATCGGCCAAGTCATGGGGTTGCCCGCTATTTGGCGCAGCGCGGCTATCGCGTGATTCCGGTGAACCCCGGCCAAGCCGGCCAGATCGCCTTGGGCGAAGATATCAAGGCAAGCCTTTCTGACATTGTAGGTCATGTCGATATGGTCGACATCTTCCGCCGCTCGGAAGAGGTTGGCACAGTCGTCGACGAGGCGTTGGAGCGGTTTCCAGAACTGAAATGCATCTGGATGCAATTAGGTGTGGAAGATGCGGCAGCCGCGGCACGCGCCGAGGCACGGGGGGTCGAAGTTGTGATGAACCGATGCCCAGCCATCGAAATCCCGCGTCTGGGACTGTGATCTCGCTTAGCCGCGCGACGCCTTCTCGGCGATGCCGGACGTCCCCTCACGGCGTTCAAGCTCGGCCTGAACATCGGCCAAGGTCACGTCACGCGCAGCAAGCATGACCAGCAGGTGATATATAACGTCCGCCGCCTCGGAGGTCAGCTTGGCACGGTCACCCTTGACCGCCTCAATGATCGCCTCCACCGCTTCTTCGCCAAACTTTTCAGCGCATTTTTCAGGCCCCTTCGCAAAAAGCTTCGCGGTCCAGCTGGTATCGGGATCAGCGCCTTTGCGAGAGGCTATTGTTGCAGCCAAACGTTCAAGCGCGGTGTTCATGAGAGCCTCATCGGAATGCCCGCTGCGGCCATGTGCTCTTTGGCTTCGCGGATAGTGAAATCTCCGAAATGGAAAATAGAGGCCGCGAGAACAGCCGACGCGCCGCCCTTCGTGACCCCCTCGACAAGGTGATCCAATGTCCCGACCCCGCCCGAAGCGATAACCGGAATACTGACAGCATCGGAAATGGCGCGGGTCAGGGGCAGGTTAAAGCCTGCACGCGTGCCGTCGCGGTCCATACTGGTCAAAAGGATTTCTCCCGCGCCCTTTGCAGCAACGGTGCGCGCAAATTCCACGGCGTCAATCCCCGTCGATTTCCGCCCACCATGGGTGAATATCTCCCACCGTCCCGGTTCCACCGTTTTCGCGTCAATGGCGACGACGATGCATTGGCTGCCAAATCGGTCTGCGGCCTCTGCCACGACATCGGGGTTGGCAACGGCGGCAGAATTGAAGCTGACCTTGTCGGCCCCGGCAAGAAGCAGGGCGCGGACATCTTCATGCGTGCGTACCCCGCCGCCTACGGTCAGGGGCATGAAACACTGTTCTGCCGTCCGGGTGACGAGGTCGAACATAGTTCCACGGTTTTCATGGGTGGCGTGGATGTCGAGGAAACACAACTCATCCGCCCCGGCGGCGTCATAAGCGCGCGCTGCCTCGACCGGGTCCCCGGCATCGCGCAGATCGACGAAATTGACGCCCTTGACGACGCGGCCATCGGCCACGTCAAGGCAGGGAATGATCCGGGTCTTCAGCATGGTGCTCTCCTTTGCCTCTGCCTAGCGCCTTGAACGCAGCAAAGAAAGGGGGTGCCCCGATAACGCCGCCTTCCAAGCGAACTTGCTTTCCCCCGGAAATTCCTGAACAGGTGAAATCAGCCAAGTGTCTTAATGGCAGCAGCCAAATCAATCGCCCCGTCATAAAGCGCACGTCCTGAAATCGCTCCGGCAATTACGCCTGTATCACGCAGAGCGATCAGATCTTCCATTCGGCTGACACCGCCTGAAGCGATCACCGGAATCTTCACTGCCCGTGCCAGCGCTTCGGTTGCCTCGATATTCGGGCCCTGCATTGCACCATCCCGGTCGATATCCGTGTAAATGATTGCCGCAACACCAGCGTCTTCGAACTGGCGCGCAAGGTCAGTCACCATAACATCGGTTTCCTCTGCCCAGCCCTTTGTCGCGACGCGGCCCTTTCGTGCGTCAATGCCGACTGCAACCTTTCCCGGGAAGGCGAGCGCCGCTTGGCGCACCAGACTGGGGTTTTCCACGGCCACAGTTCCAAGGATGACGCGGGAAAGGCCTTTGGACAGCCACATCTCGATGGTTTCCATGTCGCGGATACCGCCGCCCAACTGGGCAGGCACCTTGATCCGCTTCAGGATCGCTTCAACAGCCTCGGCATTCACCGGTTGCCCCGCGAAAGCCCCGTTGAGGTCAACCAGATGTACCCATTGGCAACCTGCCGCCTCGAATTTTGCGGCTTGAGCTGCCGGATCGTCACCAAAGATCGTTGCGGCCGACATCTCTCCCCTCAGCAGACGAACACAGTTTCCATCCTTCAAGTCGATGGCAGGATAGAGGATCATGAGCTTCCCTTTCCGAACAGGCGCGGTCGCGATCCTTTGGCATGGGAGGAAGGTGATGCCAAGGGCTTAAGCTAATCAAATGGACCCCACGTCACGCTTGATTGGAATGGCTTGCCCGCTGATGATCGCGGCAGCCTTGGGAGGAGAACCAAATGAACCGATTCGCTAGAGTTACGACGCTTGCGGCCGCGATGGCTTTTGTCGCCGGTGCAGCGCTGGCTGACCCAGTCTACGGGGTCTGGAAAACGAAGCCTGACGACAATGGAAATTACGGCCACATCGACGTGAAAGCCTGTGGAGCCAGAATCTGCGGTACTCTGATCAAGTCTTTTGACAGCAGCGGAAAAGATCTGAAGTCAGACAATGTCGGCAAGAAGATCATCTGGGATATGGAAAACCTTGGCGATGGGAAATACGGCAACGGTAAAGTCTGGTCGCCGGATCGCAACAAGACCTACAATTCAAAGATGCAATTGAAGGGCAACGGACTTGCCATCTCTGGCTGCGTCCTTGGCATCTGCCGTGATGGCGGCACTTGGTCGCGCGTGAAATAAGCAAAAACCGGGTCGCGCGGCGCATTGGTCCTTGGGCATACCCTAGTGGATGGAGGTGCCAATGACCCGAAATGACTGGCTGATGATCTTGACCCTTTCCATCCTTTGGGGAGGGTCTTTTCTTTTCGTTGAAATTGGACTTGAAGCCTTGTCAGTGCTTCAGGTTGTCTGGTTGCGGGTAAGTCTGGCAGCCTTGACGCTGGCCGCCCTGCTTCCCGTTCTGGGAGTGGCTTTTCCGCCGCTGAAAGTTTGGCCTGCAGTTCTGGGAATGTCAGTCCTCAACAACATCCTGCCTTTCACATTGATTGCGACGGCACAGGGTGAAATCACCGGATCACTTGCATCTATCCTGAATGCCACAACTCCGCTCTTTACACTTGTCATAGCCCATCTTGTGACCGACGATGAAAAGATAACCAAGGCAAAGGCTTTGGGCCTGATCCTCGGATTTATTGGCGTGGTCGTGATGGTTGCAGGCTCAACAACAGGCGGAGGCGTTTGGGCCATATCCTGTTCTTTGCTGGCAGCGCTGAGTTATGGCTGCGCGGGTGTCTATGGCAGACGATTCAAGAATATGGCGCTGCCACCACTTGCAACGGCTTTTGGTCAAGTCGCGGGTTCTTCCGTATTGCTGCTTCCCGCCCTGGTGCTTTTTGCCCCCCTTTCAGAGGTCGACTGGCCTGAATTACGAGTGGGAAGTGCTATTTTCGCCTTGGCTGTCTTTTCTACGGCCTGGGCTTACCTATTGTTCTTCCGCATCCTTGCTTCGGCAGGCGCGACGAACTTATCCATTGTAACCTTCCTGATCCCGATCAGCGCCACGACCATGGGCGCGTTGGTTCTGGGCGAGAGGCTGTTACCGCAGCATATCGCTGGCTTCCTTTTGATCTGCACCGGGTTGATCGTGATTGACGGAAGGTGGAGAAAATGGCGCAAGAACTAAGCGATCGTGACTGGGGAAATTTACTGGCGCGACGACAAACCGGTCAGATCTATGTGGTAAAGACGACAGGCATTTTTTGCCGCTATGGTTGCGCATCCCGGCCCCCAAGACGTGCCAATGTGTTGCTTGTCAACGCTACTGGAGAAGCAACGACGATGGGCTACCGCCCGTGTAAGAAATGCTGGCCCGATGTTCGAAAAGCGCAAGAATAGGTGCGCAACAGGGCCAGTTTAGGGCTTCCACTGAAGGAAATTTGCAATAATGCGTAGACCTGTCTGCTGCGATTTCTCGGGGTGGAACTGGGTTCCAGCCATAGTGTCGCGCCCGATAATGGCGGTGATATCGCCTGCGTAATCACAATGCGCCAGTCGCTCGGCAGGCTTGTCGACACGGAAGTGATAGGAATGAACGAAATAGGCGTGATCGCCCGTTTTGATGCCATCCAACACAGGATGCGGATGGTCGATCACCAGATCATTCCACCCCATATGCGGCACTTTCAGGCGCGGGTCCGCAGGTGTGATCTTGACCACCTCACCTGACACCCAACCGAAGCCTTGGGTATCCTGATATTCCCTGCCCCAAGTTGCCATCATCTGCATCCCGACACAGATGCCCAGAAAGGGCCGCGCCTTCCGGGTGACAACATCCTCAATTGCTTCGAACAGGCCCCCATAAGACCCAAGCGCCCGGCGGCACGACGGAAAGGCCCCATCCCCAGGCAAAACAATCCGATCTGCACGCGCGACATCTTCAGGACGGGATGAAACGATAACATCACCGGCACCGGTCTCAAGCGCCATACGCTGAAACGCCTTTTCCGCAGAATGCAGGTTGCCGCTGTCATAATCGACAAGTACCGTCAGGGCCATGTTCTCTACTTTTCTTCTTCCTATGAGGTCATTTCCCCTGCCCAAACCACTCAGGACTTGGACAAGGCTCACCTAAAGAAAATCTGACACTCTTTCACAGACTGCCTTTTGTCGACGGCAGAACGCCCGCCATCCGAGCATCCGGCTCTACTGCCATCCGTAATGCGCGGGCCACAGATTTGAATGCGGCCTCGGCAATGTGGTGGCTGTTCAGGCCATGTATCAGATCGACATGAAGCGTAATGCCACCGTGTGTAGACAGGGCTTGAAAGAATTCACGGACGAGTTCCGTATCGAACGTCCCAATTTTTGCGGTCGGGAACGCCACGTTCCACACAAGAAACGGGCGGCCAGACAGATCAAGCGCCGTCACCACCTGAGTGTCATCCATGGCGAGGTTGAAATGGCCATAGCGCCGAATGCCCTTCTTGTCTCCCATTGCCTTTGTCAGAGCTTGACCAAGCGCAATGCCACAATCCTCGACCGTGTGGTGATCATCTATGTGAAGATCACCATTCGCCGATAACGTGATGTCAATCAGCGAGTGACGGGCCAGTTGATCCATCATGTGATCGAAGAAACCCACGCCGGTCTTCACTTCATAGCGTCCAGTTCCATCAAGATTGATCGAGACGGAAATCTGGGTTTCTGCGGTGTTACGAATAACGTCTGCGATGCGCATGGGTAGGCCCCTTCTCTATGCAGCGCCTTATAGGCTTTCTCTGGCTTTGTTGAAAAGGGAAGATGGCGGCCAATTCCGCATCGTTTCGCAATCGTTGCCCAATCGCCGAACCCTCGTGGCCTCTTCGGCACAGGAGCATCATCTCGTTTTCCAGACAGCTACCTGTTCTTTTGTCTGGCGGAAAACCGGTCTAAGGTTTCGCCAAGCAATTCAAAAAGGGTCTCGAATGCCCAACTTCCCAGCCACACCGAATGACTACACAATCATGGCCATCGGCCAAAAGGGGCGGCTGCAATATGAGGCAATCCTACTCGCAGGCTCGTTGCGCCTGACAAATCCGGATTTCAAAGGGCAACTGATCATCTGCGAGCCGCAGCGTGGACCACTGTGGACGCAAGACCCGGTGATGGACCCAGAGGTTCGAGACCTCTTACAGTCTTTGGGCGCAGAGATACTTCCCTTTGAAAACAAGATTTTTGGTCAGAAATACCCATATGGCAACAAGATTGAGGCGCTCTCTGCCCTGCCTGATGCACCCTTCTTGTTTCTAGACACGGATACGCTGATTACGGGCGATCTTGGAGCGGTCGGTTTCGATTTCTCCCGGCCATCTGCCAGTATGCGGCGCGAGGGAACTTGGCCCCAGATCGAACTGTATGGGCCCGGATACGCGGAAATCTGGAAGTCATTGTACACGAAGTTTTCTTTGGACTTTGACTCGTCCTTGGATCTGTCGCAGCCAGACGAATATTGGCAACGCTACCTTTACTTCAACGCAGGCTGGTTCTTTCACGAAAGCCCCACACGGTTCGGTGCTCGTTTCTTGACCTATGCAAAGGCAATTTTGGACACTCCGCCGCCAGAACTGGTTTTACAGGAATTCGACCCCTGGCTGGATCAGGTCGCTTTGCCCTTGGTCATTCATTCCTTTTCCGGCGGACGGCCAGGCCCAGAACTTGCCGGCTTGGATGGAGACGTGACATGCCATTACCGCACATTGCCGCTGCTTTATGCCCGAGAATCCGACAGGGTCGTCGAGGTGTTGGAAACCGTGGCCGAGGACAAGCCGCTGCGGCGCATCCTTCGTGATTACTCACCGGTCAAAGCGATGGTCTACCAGAACAAAGGCAAGAAGGCGCGAGCACTGTTTGACCGCGACGATCTTCCACGGCGAGAGCAAGTTATCCGAAACACCCTGCGCCGGAACGACCTTTGGCTACGCTAAGACTGGCCAGAGGCTGAGCACCAGAAGCACTGCCATTGTCCGGTTGAAAATCCGAAGGCGCGCATTGCTTGTCAGCCAGAGCCGAAGGTTCTGCCCCGCCAGAGCCCAGACGGCGACCGAAGGAAGATTGACAGCGCAAAAGGTCAACGCAACCAACGTGATGCTGGCCGGGCTGCCATCGCCACCGTAGACCGTCACCGCGGAGAGGGCCATCGCCGCAGCCTTTGGATTGACCCATTGAAATGCGGCGGCCTGAACAAAACTCAGAGGCTTGCCACGATCCTCCCCCTCACGCGGCGGGGCGGCGTTTGCAATCTTCCAAGCCAGCCAGAGCATATAGAGTACAGCCGCAACTTTAAGCGCAAGGATAACCAAGTGCCACTGGGCAAGCAATTTAGCGAGCCCGATCCCGACCAAGAATACCATGAAAGCATGGCCAAGGCTGATGCCCAGCATGTGGGGGAGCGTGCGGCGAAAGCCAAAGTTCACCCCAGACGCCAGCAACATCATGTTGTTCGGACCGGGTGTAATCGAGGTGGCGAAGGCAAAGCCGATAAGGGCGAAGATAAGTTCCTGTGTCATTCACAATAAATCGCGCAAAACAAGGCGATTTAAATTGCAAAAATTCCGCCTGATTGCCATATTCTGCAACAAATGGCGAAACTTGACCAAATAAATCACCGGATATTGCAAGAATTGCAAATGAACGCCCGACTTTCCAATCTGGAACTTGCGGATAGGGTTGGCTTGTCGCCATCTGCCTGCCTGCGACGTGTGCAAGAGCTTGAACGCTCTGGCGTGATCAAGTCCTACAGGGCTGTAATTGATCCCGGGAAGTTGGGGATTGGATTTGTGGCCTATGTCACAGTGGGCCTGAACACTCATACCAAAACATCACAAGAAGCCTTCGAGCGTGCGGTCGCCCGCGCTCCGCAGGTTACTGAATGCCACAACATAACCGGTACGGTAGAATATCTTCTGCGCGTCGAAGCCGAGGATTTGGCCAGTTATAAGCATTGGCACACCGAAGTCTTGGGAGTGCTGCCGCAGGTGCAGTCGATAACCACCTTTGTCGTTATGGGCAGCCCGAAAGACCTGCGCGCCTAAAGCAGTTTCAAGTCGTCGGCCAGCCACGGCCACCGGCTCAGGGCTGGTGTCAACACGGCCGCATTGACCGCCGCCTGAAACGAACGTGCAACTTCGTTTGGCAGTTTACCCATCGCGCCAGTGCGGGAAATTAGCGCGATCGTCCGATGCATGGTGCCGGCGCCCAAAGGTTCGACCGACAGGTCATTCTGAAAGCGGATGGCATGGTGAAGCGCCAAAGGCGTAAGGATTGTCCACCCCTGCCCTCGTGCCACCAGTGCAAGCACTGCATTGTAACTGTCCAACTCAAAACGAATGGGATAGCGCGAACCTTGTTGTTCTAAATATGTCGCGATCTGGCGCCCCATCAAATGGCGTTGCGAATAGAGAATGAGCGGCACCTCACCACCACTTCGCGGCCGAACACTGACAAACGGATCTTGCAGCAAAGGAAAGCTACTGCGTCCAGTGATTTCGCCTTCACCAAAGGCCGTCTTGGCGGCAATCACCAAATCAAGTGCCTTGTGATCCAATTGATCGAGCAATCTATGGCTTGGTCCGGTTTCCAAAAGAAAGCGCGTTTCCGGCATGCTGATGGAAAGATCAACCAATAGCCTTGGTGTAACTTCCGCTTCAAAATCTTCAATCACGCCCAACTTCAACGTCACCAGGCGCGCGTGATTTTCTTCAGAAAGGTCCGCCCTCGCCTCTGCCTCGACATTATGGATCAGTTGCGCGTGGCGGCGAAAAATCTGCCCAGCCGAAGTTAATGCGAACGGGCGCGACCCTCGATCAAAAAGCGTTGCCCCAAGAGTGGCCTCAAGACTGGCCAACTGTTGACTGACAGCGGGCGGTGAAATGCCCAAACGCTTTGCCGCCGCTGTGATTGATCCTTCTTCAGCGACAGCAAGAAAGATGTCGATCCCCCACAGGGTGACACGGCCCTGAGTTTCGGGCATGGCCGATTACATCTTGGAAAGTTTCTTTTGAAGTTCAGCCAGCTGTTTCTTAATCTGCGCCAGATCATCCGTGCCCGGCGTCTCGTTGCCACCCTCTTCCTTTGCCGGCCCCGAGCCAGACCATCCAGCCATTCCACCCATCATCGACTTCATGAAGGCTTCTTGCTGCTTGCGCATGGCCTCAAACCCGGGCATGGCGGACATCGGGTTAGGGAACGAGTTCAGATTTTCCATCATCTTGGACTGACCTTCGCGCAGCATTTCAAAGCTGGCGGCCAAAAACTGGGGCACAATCGACTGAACATTCGTGGTGTAGCTGCGAACCAAGTCGTTCAGGACCGAAATCGGCAGAACATTTTCGCCCTTGGATTCATGTTCAGCGACAATCTGCAATAGATACTGCCGTGTCAGGTCATCACCGGACTTCAGATCAACAATCTGAACTTCGCGGCCTTCTCTGATGAAACCCGCAATGTCCTCGAGGGTCACATAGTCGGAAGTTTCCGTATTGTACAAACGGCGGCTTGCATAGCGTTTGATCAACAGCGGCTTGTCTTTGTCAGCCATGTTTCCCTCCCAAGTCTTTTTGCTTGTGCAGAGAAGTTTACGCAGGCGCAAAACAAAAGCAAAGCATTACGGTGATGCAGCAAAAAAAATGCGGGCCCCGGAGGGCCCGCTAAAATCGTCACGCCGCTGGGAGGAGGTGCAGCACGACGCCCTTTCGGGAAATTACTTCGCAGCTGCAGCAGCTTTCTTAGCAACCGAAGTCACTTCGGCGGTTGCTTTCTTGACAGCGGCGGTTGCGTCTTCCGAGAAGTCTTTGCCAGCGGCCAGCATCAGCTCGACGGTTTCCATCTGAACTTTCTTGGCAACTTCAGCGAAGGCAGCCATGTTCTCAGCAGCCAACTCGGCAGCAGCCGAAGCGAAATCGGTAGCTGCTTTGGTGTAGTCGGTCGGCTCGGTCTTGGCCTTCGACAGGTCAGACATCTTCACGATGGTTTCCTTGGCCCACTTGGCCGAGATTTCGGTCGACTTTTCAGCGGCTTCCAGAGCCACTTTCGACAGCTTCTCGCCCATAGCGGCCTGGGTTTTGAATGCGTTCTGCACAGCAGCGGCGTCAACCGGGAAGGAAGCCATCATGTCCTGCATAACTTTGGTGAAATCCGGGGTCTTGGTCATTTCATTGCTCCTGATCATCCGGGCTCATCATCCCGTTTCGATGAACAATATATACATGCTGCACCGCAGCATTTCAATGATTTTTCTGCAATGCAGCAATTTTTTTATCAAGACCGCTAACGTGTTGAATAAGAACGCGAAGTGACGCAAGCGCCCTTCGCGTTATGGTTGTTACACCTCAGTCGTGTCAGGCTTTGCCACTACATAAGTACCCGGAGCGGGGCACAGAACTGGGTTAGTCGATTCGCCGGGAATGCGTGCGGCAATCTGTTTTCCCGACTGCTTCTTGAGCCAATCAGCCCAACGTGGCCACCAGCTGCCTTTGTTGAAGGTTGCACCTTCTTTCCAGTCTTCCGGTGCGCCGGCGATTTCGGCATCGCTCGTGTAATGGCCGTATTTATCTTTGCTGGGTGGGTTGATGAT
Organism: Thioclava sp. FR2; assembly: GCF_051200875.1. Taxonomy (GTDB): domain Bacteria; phylum Pseudomonadota; class Alphaproteobacteria; order Rhodobacterales; family Rhodobacteraceae; genus Pseudotabrizicola. The sequence goes on along the minus strand of NZ_CP195191.1, from coordinate 3,923,445 downwards.
CCCGGCAATATGGCCGGATTCAGACAGGATAAAGGTCTTGTCCTTCGAACCCATTTGGCTCACGCCATTAAAGCACCCGCGCCAGTGTGCGATGTGGTCGGTCTCACAAGCGATAGAGCACAGTGGTACCTTGACTTCACTCAGACTGACAGGTTCACCAAATACCGGGAAAGTCCCTTTGGCCAAACCGTCTTGCTGGCAAAGGCCACGAAGATATTCGACAGCCATTCGGGCAGGCAGGTTGGTGCCGTCGCCATTCCAGTACAGCAGATCAAAAGCCGGTGGTGCTTCTCCCATCATGTAGCTCTTGATGGCAGGCTGATAGATCAGGTCGTTCGAACGCAAGAAACTGAAGGTCCGGCCCATGAAGAACTTGGACAAGATGCCATCACGGGCCGATTGCCGTTCAATACCATCCACAAAATCATCTTCAAGAAAGACCCCAACCTCACCCGGGTCGCTGAAATCGGTGAGGGTGGTGAAAAAGGTCGCCGATTTGACAGAGGTATCACCCACGCGCTGCAAATGCGCGAGGGTCAAGCTGAGCGTCGTTCCGGCGATACAGTAACCAACGGCGTTGATCTGCTTTTCACCTGTGATCCGGCGAACCTCGGCCATCGCCCGCATGTATCCGTCACGGATATAGTCATCCATTCCGACATCGGCATAGCTGGAATCCGGATTGACCCACGAGACGACGAACAGGGTAAAGCCCTGATCCACGATCCACTTGATCAGCGAATTCGCTGGCTTCAGGTCCATGATGTAGAATTTATTAATCCAAGGCGGGAAGATCAGGATGGGCGTCTGAAAGACGTTTTCGGTCGTGGGCGCATATTGGATGAGCTCCATCATCCGGTTTCGGTAGACGACCGAACCCTTGCTCGTGGCGATGTTCTCGCCAACCTTGAACGCTTCCTTGTCGGCAAGCGTCACCAATAGATCGCCATTGTTTGCTTCGATATCCCGAACAAGGTTTTCAAGCCCCTGCACCAGGCTTTCACCATCGGTGGCAACAGCTTTCTCAAGCGCATCGGGGTTCGTGCCCAGAAAATTGGTAGGCGAGAACATATCGACGATTTGACGCGTAAAGTATTCGACACGTCGACGGTCTGCTGGGTCAAGTGATTCCATATCCTGAACGGCATCAGACATGGCTTCTGAATTCAGCATGTATTGTTGCTTAAGGTAATTGAACGCCGGATGCGTATCCCACAGCGGATTGGAAAAGCGCCGATCCTTTGGCGAAGGATCGTCTGGCGGCGACAGATCGCCGCGTACCAGCTTTTGCTGAACCTCGACGTAATGTTTCAGCGTTTTGCCCCAATAGCCGACCTGGCGCTCCAGTATTTTGGCAGGATTCTGCATCATTTCAGCGAAATAGGCGGCTGCAGCCTTGATATAGACATCCGATGATGGACCGGCCAGGGCTGCATCCGCTTGCTTGCGTTTGGAAAGCGCCACCATCAACCGCTGCGTCAATTCTTCAACACGCGAGAGGTTAGCCTGCAAACGCTCCAACTTTAGTGCTGCGTCGTTCTCGTCTGTTGTCATATGAATTTTTCCATCCTATCGTGCCGCTGTGCAGCATTAGTCAAATCTGCTTTGCAGCATAATACAGCATAACGTCGCGCTACCGGGGGGGAAAGCGACGAATTGGCCGGGGCCCTCCCCGAATGGAGACGCGAATGAAATACATGATGACTTACGATCTCATGGAAAGCGCCCGGAACACCAACGAATGGCTGGGCGCCACCGCACGGGCAATGGCCTCTTACCCTGCTTTTGCCTTATCCATGAACCCCCTGTTCCAGATGACCGCCGCATGGGGCGAAGTCACGGAGCGCACCTTTGCCCGTATGGTCGCGAAGCCAGACTGGGGCATCCGCTCGATCGTCGGACCGGATGGCCAAGATCACCTCGTCGACGTGAAGACGGTGGTTGAACGCCCTTTCGGCGACCTCATCCAGTTCTTCGTTCGGCGTCGTGCGCCGATGAAACGCAAGGTACTGTTGGTTGCCCCGATGTCGGGTCACTATGCCACTCTGCTGCGGTCGACGGTCCATTCGCTGCTGCCTGATTGCGATGTATTCGTGACGGACTGGCATAATGCCCGCGATATCCCGGTCAGCGCCGGAAAGTTCGATGTCGAGGACTACACGCTATACCTCGTTGATTACATGCGCCACCTTGGCCCTGACACTCATGTCATCGCCGTTTGCCAGCCGGTTCCCCTGACGCTTGCGGCTACCGCGTATCTGGCGGGTGAAGACCCAAAGGCGCAACCGCGCAGCCTGACGCTGATCGGTGGCCCAGTTGACCCGGATGCTGCCCCTACGGAAGTGACCGATTTCGGCAACCGCATCACCATGGGCCAGTTGGAACAAATCGCAATTCAGCGTGTCGGCTTCAAATATAAAGGCGCAGGCCGTCTTGTGTATCCGGGGCTGTTGCAGCTTCACAGCTTCATGTCGATGAATGCGGACCGCCACTCGAAGGCCTTTACCGACCAGATTATGCGTGTTGCGCGTGGCGAAGCGTCGGACCACGACGCCCATAACCGCTTCTATGACGAATACCTTGCCGTGATGGACATGACGGCTGAGTTCTACCTTTCGACCGTCGAGCGTGTTTTCAAGAACCGCGAAATCGCGAAAAATGAATTCGTTGTGGCTGGAAAGAAAGTCGACTTCGCAGCGATTACCGAAGTTGCGGTCAAGATCGTTGAAGGTGCCAATGACGATATCAGCGCACCAGGCCAATGCCTTGCCGCGCTGGATCTGTTGACCAACCTTCCGGACTCGAAGAAAGCAAGCCACCTAGAGCCGGAAGCCGGCCATTACGGCATCTTTGCTGGCAAGTCTTGGCGTCTGAACATCCGCCCGCTGGTCCTGAACTTCATCGACCAGAATTCCGAAGCTCCCGAACCGGCACTAGCTAAAGGAAAACCCGAGATCAAGCTGGCAAAAGCCTGATCAACGCAAGATCATCGGACCATTCAGGAAAGCCTCGATGGCGGCACAGACCGCCTCGGGGTTTTCTAACATTGGTAAGTGTCCAGAATTCGGAATGACCTTTAAAACGGAGCGCGGCATCAGATCTCGCGCGAATTCCTGACGCCGCAAAGGCACAACCGTGTCATGCTCGCCAGCCACGAAAAGAGCCGGAATTTCGGCCTTCCGCAGCGTCTTTTGCTGGTCAGGTCGCCTTTGCAGGGCGCGACATTGCCGAAGATAGACGCCTTCGCCCAAGCCATAGGCCATGTCGCGCAACAGCAATTGAAGCGCCTCTCGATCTGGCGACGCCCACAACGCACTCTCTGGCACATCGTCAGCAATCGCTTGCTTCAGCCGCCCCGCCTTAGCCGCAACCATTCTCGCTTCGCGGGTGGCTGCCACCTGCGGAGGCTCGGAAAGCGGGTCGGTTGCCAAAAGAATTAGTCTGCTCACCCGTTCGGGCGCGCGCCGCAAAATATCAAGCGCAACGTTGCCGCCAAGCCCGTGTCCAACGATAGCAAACCGCTCTGGGGCAGCGTTAAGCGCCTGCTCCGACAGCTTTTCCACTGTATCGCCATCACCGGTAAAGACAGACACAAACCGCCCTGTCCCCAAAGTTACCATCTGGGGAAGAAAGACCCGCGCATCCTGCATCAGGCCCGGAATGAAGAGGATGGGTTCTTTCATGCTAGGGTCATGTGGTGTTAGAGGCCCTTGATCCAATCAACCATAATTTCTGCGGTCTCATCTGTTTGGCCGGGGCTCAGGATACGACCGGCAATCACATGGGAATTCGGATCATCCCCTTCGCCCATCGTCCGCCTCTCTTCTTGCACGCCGCCAGCCCAACTGTCACGCACTGAAGGAATGGCCGAAACGTCAACGACCTTGTCATCAGGCGAATAGAGGAACAAGGCTGGCACCTTTGCCAGACTGTAATCCGATGCCTTGGCCTCACGGATCAAGGCGGCCATCGGAAACAAGGCAAGCGTGGGGTAATCTGTGGTCCAGTATTTATCATGCTCGGCATTTTCGGTTGCAAAGCCCCTGCGGTCCCCCGCTACGATCGGTCCCCATACCCTTGCCCACGGCAAATCAAGAATCTTTGCCGCCGGGTTGGCGACACCAAAGTTCGGAGAGACAAGGATATAACCTGCAACGTCCTTGGAAAGCACCGGGTCCGTTGCTCCGATGGCTGCAAGCGTTGCCCCGGTCGATGTCGCCATGACGATCACGCGATCACCAATTCGACGGCCTATTTCAACCGCTTCCGCCAGATCCTCGATCCAGTCCCCCGCACTTGCCTCAGCCATCGCATCCCCAGTACGCCCGTGGCCGGCCAGTCGAGTAAAGAAAAGATTGGCGCCAATGGCTTGTGCGACCTGATCCGGCACGGGCCGGATTTCTTCGGAAGTTGCGGAAAACCCGTGCACGTAGACGATGCTGAAGTTGGTCTTCGCCCCCACCTCTCCTGCCCAAAGCACACGCTTTTCAACACCCGGCCTGATGTCAGCAAACTTTGCCTCAGCCGCGGCCAAGTAGGCAGAAACATCGGCGCCAATCGCGTCGGGTTCGAACGCAATCTCCCGGTCGACCACATCCTGTGGCGCTGTCAGCCAAGCCAAGGCCAAAAGCGCAAAAATCAGCACAAGAAAACGGCCCAATACTCTACCGAATTGCCGCATCCTTCCCCCCAGCCAGAATGTCGTCGATTGCGGCCGTGATCATGGAGAGGCACGAAGGCGTTGAAAAGCGATGATCGTCGCCCTTACTCAGGGTTAACCTGATATCCGGCCCTTCGGCGTGATCCAAAAGCCGCAACGCCACAGAAACGGGCACATCAGTGTCCGCCGTCCCCTGTAAAAGGCGAACAGGAAAAGGCAAGGAAAGCCGCGATCGCAAAACCAACCTATTGCGCCCTTCCTCAATCAGACGTCGCGTGATGACATAGGGTTCATCAGAATAATCAGAAGGCAGTTCGACACGGCCCTGCTCAGTCAAAGCCAGTTTCTGCACATCCGAAAATCCACCCCACATGCTGTCTTCGGTAAAATCCGGGGCGGCTGCAATGCCCACCAATCCGGCAACCCGTTCAGGAATGGTTTTCGCAACCAAAAGCGAAATCCAGCCTCCCATGGATGAGCCGACCAAAACTTGCGGCCCGTTTGTCAGGGCAGCAATCACAGCCAGAGCATCTTCAAACCAATCACCAATCGCACCGTCCAGAAAAGCGCCAGAAGACTGCCCATGGCCTGAATAGTCAAATCGCAGGAACGCTCGTCCCTGAGACTTTGCCCAATCCTCAAGGTAAAGCGCCTTGGTACCTTCCATGTCCGACCGAAAGCCACCAAGGAAAACCACTCCGGGGTCTTGTCCGATGGTCTGATGGTAAGCAATGCGCCGGCCTTGTGCGGTGCTCAGATAGTTCGTCATGCGATCCTCCGATGTTCTCCCGGTTTACCCGCGGAATGCAGACCTGTCAGCCCTCGCCGATGCTTTGCGCTAGAACACGGCTGATCGTATTGAAGTTATGACCACTTTCGTCTTTCCAGCGATTGAAGGCCGCCTGAATTGCCGCCAACGCCTTTTTGCTCGTCGCTGGGCCAGAAATGACCCCTTCAGCAGTCAATCGTGCCACCACATCGCGCGACAGGATGAAGCTTTCCTTCCCCATAAAACGCAGAACGTATTGTCCCGTCGTTCCACCCAAGCGGCTGCCGTTGCTGGCCAACCAGTCCAGAAGTCCAACGAAATCACTTGCAGGCCAATGAGCGATTTTGGTGGCGAACCCGCCTTCCTTTTCGCCGACCCTGCGGATGAAAGACGCATTTTCCCGGATGGCCAGTATTTTCGGACCAGAGCGGATCACACGGCGATCATTCACCAGTTCAGATAGGCGATCCTCGTCAAACATGGATACTTTGCCGACGTCAAAGCCTTCAAAAGCCTCGGTAATCTCGGGCCATTTGGCGTCTACCACTTGCCAACTGATCCCGGCCTGAAAAATCCCTCTGGCGATCTGGGAAAGCCACCCACTGCTTGGAATGGCAGCCAGTTCTTCGTCCGATTTGGGTTTGGTTGCAGCAGCCATTACTGCTTCTGCACTTCCTTTGCGGCGCACGGCCTCGGCCAGAATATCCTCAAAGCTCTGCATCAATACTCCCCACGCATTTGGGTCAGCATGCACACAAGCCCGCGCCGCAAACAACAATGCGATAAACAGGTTTGCTTAAAAGGGGAAAAACACCCCGCCTATCTTGACCTTGATCATCGAAGGGTTCACAGAAACGAACGATACATAACCCGCAACCGGGCGTTCCGTGGGCGCCAAACCGACGAGGAGGAAGGCTGATGAGCCAGATTTCCCTGACATTCCCCGATGGCAATATCCGCCACTATGAGGCGGGTGTCACCCCGTCGGAAGTGGCGGCCTCAATCGCGCCATCGCTGGCCAAAGCCGCGATCTCCGCGCAGGTGAACGGCGCCCATTGGGACATGGCTTGGCCAATCACCGAAGATGCCATGATCGCCATAAATACGATGAAAGATGATGGACCGGCGTTGGAACTGATCCGGCACGATCTGGCCCATATCATGGCCCGCGCGGTGCAAGAGATTTGGCCGGACGTAAAAGTCACCATCGGCCCGGTCCGCGACTATGGTTGGTTCTATGACTTCGATCGCGCTGAACCCTTCACGCCCGAGGATCTCGGCCAGATCGAAGCGCGGATGAAGCAGATCATCAATGCGCGCGAACTTGTCAAAACCGAACTTTGGGATCGTGAGCGCGCTCGCAAATACTACGAAGATCGCGGCGAGCCTTTCAAAATCGAACTGCTGGACCGAATTCCTGAAGGTGAAAACATCCGCATGTATTGGCACGGGGACTGGCAAGACCTCTGCCGTGGCCCGCATCTTCAGCACACCGGACAGGTGCCTGCCGATGCTTTCAAGCTGACGCATGTGGCTGGTGCCTATTGGCTGGGTGACGCCACGCGCCCACAACTGCAGCGCATTTACGGCGTGGCGTTCAAGAATCGCGACGACCTGAAGGCCCATATGACCATGCTGGAAGAGGCCGCAAAGCGCGACCACCGAAAGCTTGGGCGCGAAATGAACCTGTTCCACATGCAGGAAGAGGCACCGGGCCAGATCTTCTGGCACCCGAATGGCTGGAACATCTATGTCACCTTGCAGGACTACATGCGCCGCCAGCAGCGACGCGATGGCTATGTCGAGGTGAACACTCCGCAAGTGGTGAACCGCAAGCTGTGGGAAGCTTCGGGGCATTGGCAGAACTACCGCGAGAATATGTTCATCGTCGAAGTCGACGAAGAAGGAGCGCGGGAAAAGGTCATCAACGCGTTGAAGCCGATGAACTGCCCCTGCCATGTACAGATTTTCAACGTCGGCCTGAAAAGCTATAGAGACCTGCCAATCCGAATGGCCGAGTTTGGCTCCTGCGCGCGGTATGAACCTTCGGGCGCATTGCACGGCATCATGCGCGTGCGCGGGTTCACTCAGGATGACGCGCATATCTTCTGCACGCTGGATCAGGTTGAATCGGAATCGAAGAAGTTCATCGAATTCCTTGCGCGCATCTATTCAGACCTCGGCTTTGACAAATGGCGAGTGAAGCTCTCGACCCGGCCGGACAAGCGCGTGGGATCGGACGAAATCTGGGACAAGATGGAGACCGCCCTCGCCAATGCCTGCAAGGCGGCAGGATACGATTATGAGCTTTTCCCCGGTGAAGGCGCCTTCTACGCACCAAAACTGGAGTTCGTCCTGACCGACGCCATCGGTCGCGATTGGCAGTGCGGAACGCTTCAGCTAGACCCCAACCTGCCGGAGCGGCTGGATGCCAGCTATATCGGCGAGGACGGCGCCAAACACCGCCCCTTCATGCTGCACCGCGCCTGCCTTGGATCTTTTGAACGGTTCATCGGCATTCTGATCGAAAACCACGCGGGCAAACTGCCGTTCTGGCTGGCCCCGCGTCAGGTGGTCGTGGCATCAATCGTCTCGGACGCAGACCCGTTTGTGGCTGAAGTCGTCGAGAAGTTGACCCTTGCCGGGATTCGGGCAGAGGCCGACATGCGGAACGAAAAGATCAATTACAAGGTGCGCGAACATTCCGTGGCGAAGGTTCCGGTGATCTTGGCTATCGGCATGAAAGAGGTTGAAGAGAGAACTGTTTCAGTCCGCCGCTTGGGTGAAACACAAACCCGCACGGTTGCTCTGGATCAGATCGTCGCGGAACTCGAGGCCGAAGCACTGCCGCCGGACCTTCGCTGAACTAACCACTTGAAAACAAAAGAAGGCGTCGGATGGTCTGGCGCCTTTTTCGTTTCTGATCGCGCTTCCGTTACAGGCTTCACGGCAGTTTTTCCTCTCATTTACGTGACTGTTCCGGCCACGTTTGCCTCGTCATGGTCTGCTCATCGCCTTGATGCGATCAACCCTGAGAGAGGAACTGAACATGTCGTACCAAGTGAAAACCCTTGCTGCCGCTGGCGCCTTGGCTGCTGCATTTGCTGCTCACATCGCCACCCCGGCTGCTGCCGAGGGCGAAATGGAAAAATGCTTTGGCGTGGCCTTGGCTGGTCAGAACGACTGCGCCGCCGGACCGGGCACAACCTGCGCTGGCACCTCGAAGGTCGATTTCCAAGGCAATGCCTGGAAACTGGTTCCAGCCGGGACCTGCACCACGATGGAACTGCCCGAAGGCCGTATGGGCAGCCTTGAAGCTCTTGAGCGTGACATGCCGGCATAAGGTCGGAAACGTGACGGGGGGGGCTTTGCGCCCCCCTGATCGATTGGCGAGGCCAATCGATCTCCCCCGCAGAATATTTTCACCAAGATAAAGGGCCGATCCTATGTTCGATCAAATGCGTGAAAGGCTGCCAGCCGCTCCGGGAGTGGGATACAAACCCCAGCATTTTGCAGAGATCATGGCAGATCCATCCCCGGTTCAATGGCTGGAAATTCATGCTGAAAACTACACGGGCCTAGGTGGTCGCCCCTTGGCGCAATTACGGCATTTGGCCGAGCGTTTCGCGATCTCTGTGCATGGCGTCGGCTTGTCGATTGGCGGCGAAAATCCTTTGGATGCAGAACACCTGCGCCGTCTGAAGTACCTTTGTGATTGGCTTCGCCCGGCCAGTTTTTCCGAGCACCTGGCTTGGTCGACACATGACGGCGCTTTCTTGAATGATTTGCTGCCACTGCCCTACACCCAAAGAACGCTGAAACGCGTTGTTGACCATATTGACCAAGTTCAGGCGATCCTCGGTCGTCAGATGCTTTTGGAAAACCCGTCGACCTATCTGGCCTTTGCGGAGACAGAAATGGATGAGGTCGAGTTTCTTGGCGAAATCGCCCGCCAAAGCGGCTGTGGTCTGCTGCTGGATGTCAACAATGTCCATGTTTCTTGCACAAATCAGGCATGGAATTCAGATGACTATCTTGATCGCTTCCCGCTTGATCTGGTCGGAGAGATCCACCTTGGTGGCCACGACACCGACGAGGCGGACCACGGGATGCCGCTGCTGATTGACGCTCATGGGTCCGAAGTCTCAGACCCGGTTTGGGCGCTTTACGCCCGAACCATCGCTAAAGCGGGCGCGCGACCGACGCTGATCGAATGGGACAACGACGTTCCGGAATGGCCGGTTCTTGCCCAAGAGGCAGCACGCGCAGAACAAATTCTGGACTCTGTGAGATGACGCAGGCTTCTCTCGCCCAAGCCCTTTTGGATGGCGGTTTTCCACTTCCAGCTGGTCTTGTAGATCCGTTTGGCCGAACAGCAGAGCGACGGTTCAACGTTTACCGCAATAATGTTGCGGTTGGTCTGACGGCCGCATTGGAAGACGGCTTTCCGATTGTTCGCAAGATTGTGGGGCCGGAATTCTTTGCCGCCATGGCTGGGGTGTTCCTGCGCGCTCACCCTCCGACTTCCCCCATTCTTCTTCGCTACGGCTCCGAGTTTCCCACATTTCTAACGGGCTTTACTCCAGTGAAAGAGCTTGCCTATCTGCCGGATGTGGCACGCTTGGAATACGCGCTTCGCGAAAGCTATCACTCCGCCGATGTGCCACCGGTCGCGATGAAAGACCTTGCGGCCTTGGGGCTGGAAAATCTGCTGACCAAGCGTGTCAGACTGGTTCCGTCTTTGCGGTTCTTGTCGTCCAACTGGCCCGTTTTTTCCATCTGGCAGGCCAATGTCCATGACACGCCCCTGCGCAGCACCGAAGCAGAAACTGTTTTGGTCTTGCGGCCCGATTTTGACCCCTACCCAGTCCTTTTGCCAAAAGGCGGAGCCGAAATGATTCAGGCGATCCTTGAGGGCAAGCCGCTCGGGCAGGCCTTGGCGCTTGGGTCGGAAGTCGCGGCCAGCGCGCTTCTCTCGATCCTTTTGCAGGGGCAAGCAATTACGGAGTTCGTAGAATGAACCGCTTCTTTCAAGCCGATGACGATGTTTCCGCGTTCTTCTCTGCAAAGGCGGCTGATCTCTTGCCCTTTTTGGCTCGGTTGATCTTTGCGTTGGTTCTGGCGGGCTACTTCTGGTCATCGGCCCTGACAAAATTCGACGGGCCGTTCTCGCCTTCGGTCGGTGCCTATGCTCAGATCTTTCCTCGTGCCTTTGAGACCGCAAATTACAATCCGCAGGCCTTTGGTCTTTGGCCGTGGGCCGTGGTAATGGCCGGTGCCTATGCCGAGCTTGTCCTGCCCCTGCTTTTGATTTTCGGGTTGCTGACCCGGATCGCATCGCTGGGGATGATCGGATTCATCGTGGTGCAAAGTTTGACGGACATTGTCGGGCATGGGGCGGATGCCGCGACGATCGGTCGATGGTTTGACCGGGTTCCCGATGCCCTGATCCTGGATCAACGGGCCCTGTGGATGGGGTTACTGGCAGTGACTCTGATCCACGGCGGTGGGCGAATTTCGATAGATGCAGAGCTACGAAAATGGCGTTCGACTTGGCGAAAACCAGCTTCAAACTAGGAAAAACACATGAATTCGGGGGGATCGCCCCCTGATTCTGCTTGATTTATGTCGGGACTGCGGCATCCTGCCTTGTTGTGACGACAGACTTTCTGCCCGCCTCTCTGACCGAAGGCCTGAAATCTGGCTGCACGGCCCATGGCAATTCCGCTGTGGGAGGACTTGAGAGGAGAGACGGATGGCCACTGGCACCGTGAAATGGTTCAACGCTACCAAGGGCTTTGGTTTCATCGCGCCCGATGACGGCGGAAAAGACGTATTCGTTCACATCTCGGCTGTCGAACGCGCCGGGCTTAAGGGTCTGAACGACAACCAAAAGATTTCCTACGAACTGCAATCCGGCCGTGATGGCCGTTCGTCGGCTGGCGATCTGAAACTGCTCTGATCCTTTCGGGAGCGAAATTCTGGACGGCCCGCGCCGAGATGGCTGCGGGCCGTTTTTCGTTTAGCCCAGCCAGACGGATTGCGCGGCCTCGTCCCAGGCGATGGTCCAGCGGCCTTCGTGTTCGATCACGGGGCGCTTCATGACGGTGGGCTGCTCGGCGATCTGAACCTCGGGGTCCGACTCTTTCAAAAAGGCGTTGAAACTGCGGTAGGTGGGCGAGGTCTTGTTGATCGCCCGGTCGCCGAATTCCTGAACGATCGCCGAGATTTCAGCCTCGGACAGGGGCTGGGCGCGGACGTCGCGGAATTGGGGATCGTGGCCCGCGTCTTTCAGGGCCTTCATCGCCTTTTTGCAGGTGTCGCAGGTTGGGATTCCATAGAGGATCATCGGCGGGCCTTTCCTAGCGTCCCCGTCGGGGACGTTTTTTAATCCAAGCAAAATCAATTGCTTAGAAATTCGTTTTCATAACTTTTTAACACATACCCCGTCTGAGCCTGTCTGTCACGCGGCCACCATGCGGGTGATCGTGACCCCGGCCCATGCCGAAAATGCCGTCAGAACCGCGCCCCAAGTCGTATCGGTCACGACCATCGACCAATGCCAATCACGCATGATGGCGTAACTGGTGAATTCATAAGTGCCATAGGCCATCGCACCAATCACGGCGGCAGGCAGCACCAAGGGAGCACCGGATTTCAGGGCTGGCCAAGACACAAGATAAAGCAACCCGGCGACATAGGCGGCGTAGAACAGTGCTGCCGGACCAATCCGGATCGGATCGGCCATCAGGGCCCCGATATGGCGCGAAAAAAGAGGCTTCATTACCAAGGTCAGCATGATTGCATCGACCACCAGAAAGACCACGGCGGTTGAGACATAGAGGATTGCGGCTTGCATTTGGCTAATCTCCTTTGTCCCGAAACTAGCGCCAAGTCGGCCCGCGCAAAGAGGGTCGGGGAAATTTCCAGCAACGGTCAGGAGAGAAGGATCACCAGCCACGCCACGCCACCGGCAATGGCCGTCAGCGCGACCGCGGCAGACCCGCAATCCTTGGCCTTTTTGGCGTGGGGGTGAAGATCGCTCGAAATGTAATCGACAACTTCTTCTATTGCCGTGTTCATCAATTCGGCGGCAAGAACCAGCAAACCAAGCCCAAGGATGACGGCCCGTTCCGCCCCCGTAAGATCAAGAGAGAAGGCCAAGGCAGCCGAAGCCACGTTGATCAATGTCCATTGCCGCAGCGTCTTTTCGGTGGCCCAAGCTGCCGTCCAGCCTTGCCATGACCAGATGACGGTGTTGGTCAGGCGCTGCGCTTCGGATCGGATCAGGTCACGCATTTTGCTTTTCCCAAGCTGCTAGAAATTCGCGGGTGCAGGTGACAACATGGGCGAAGCGGTCGCCCCCCAAATGGACACCGCCATACCAGCGGGTGACGACAACGACCGTATCGGTCAGGGCTTCGCGTTCCAGCATTTTCAGGATGACCGCCCCTGCCCCGGCTTCGCCGTCGTCATTCTTGACCGGGCCTTCGTCCGATAGAATGACAGCCCATGTGTTATGGGTTGCCTTGGCGAATTTCTTGGCGCGTTTGAGGGTTTTCAGGAAATCGTCGACGCCCTGACGGCCTGATACGGTTCCGCCCGACACGGCATAGCGCGACCCCCGGTCGCTGACGACATTCATGAGCTGCAGCATTGTGTTCCTTCCCCGCGACGACAGTGGCGCGGGGCGAAGGCAACGTCAACGTGGCAGTCAGTTTCGGAACGACAGCGCCTCGAGCGGTTGTTTGTTGGGGCAGAATACTGGAAGGCAAGGAGAGTGTGCGGCCGACGCGAGCCAGCTCATGCAGGCTTGCTTTTGTTGGCAGGCCTGACAGCGGTCAACAAGAACAGCCAGTTCAGGCCGGCTGAGCCAGCCATCGACGACAGCGGTGGTCAGGCTGACCCCCAGAATACGCGCCATTCCCCGCGTCAGTCCCCAAGCAACGGGGGCTTCTGAATATCCGATCATCGTATGCATCCCTTGTTGCAGAGGATGGCGCACGGCATTGCCACCCGAACATGCCCCCAGCCTGAGCCAGCCGGGGACGGGGCGCTTTGACGCAGATCAAAACCGGCGCGGACTGCGGTCCGGAGTTCCGACCGTTTTCGAAATTGCGTCGTTGACCGCGACTAAGGCCTCGATCTGGTCTTCATGCAGATCGGAGGAACGGGCATCTTTCAGAGCGCGGTTTGATTGGCGCACCGCCTCGGGTCCGAAATCGGCAGGAGAGATTTCGGCCAGCATCAGAAGGCATTTCTGGAGCCGCATCTGGACCGAGAATTTGCCAGCCCCGTCATGGGAAATTGCCGGGAAGATATCATCGAAGAGATCGCTGATCGGCAGTTCCGGGACAAGGATTTGCTGATGGCTGGGGTCTTCGGCCTTCTCTTCTGCCCAGATAGACAAAAGCCGGACCGCGCGGCCCAGAACGTCGATGGCAGTGCCGGGGTCATTGACAGCCGGGGACAGCGCGCGTTCGGCAATTTCGGACAGAACGCAGATGCCAAAGCGGGGGTCTTGGTCGAAGCTGCGGGTGGTATCGACGGTAAAGGCGGAACAGAGGTCGCTGTCCCTGCTGTCTGGAATGTCGGGATGCACCCAAAGCGCCGTCTTTTCAGGGTGCAAGAACACCCCCGGCAGGATGGCAAGCTGGATCATCGGTCGCGATTGCCCTTTGGTTGAGGTGCGGATGATCTCGGACAGATGGGGCATGTCGATATGGCAGAGATAGCCGGTTTCGGGGATGCAAAGCGCACGCCAGTTGGGGGGAGCCGTTTCATGTCGGGTCGCGATGCCACCCAAGGCTGGTTGGCGTGCCCTTTCGCGCAGGGCTTTGGCGGCGGCGCGTTCGACCCTGTCGGTGGTATCTGCGACCCGGCCAAAGGTGGTCAGGTGGTGGATCCAATGGATCAGCGCGATGACAACCAGTGCCGTGACGGCGATGGTCGCAAAGAACAGCACCAGAAGGCCGGAATCGCTGAAGGCGCTGGCCTCGATGCCGATGATACCGACGATGGAAAAGAGAAAGGCCCCGATGAAGGTGGAAAGAACGGTTTGGGCCGTGCGGTCCTCGAGCAGCAGTTTCACCGCGCGGGGCGTCACGGCGGCGGTTGCGCCGGAATAGGCCGAAACCATGATGGAGAGCGAAAAGGTCGTGACCGCCAGCATGGACGAGGCAAGGATGCCGAGAAGGCCACGGACGGCGACGGCACCGGTGGCCTCAACCCAGGCCGAGGGCAGTTGCGGTCCGATCAGGCGGGCCAGCGGCACCAAAGCCACGCCTAGCACGGCATATCCCACGGCGCGGACCCAAAGTTTGCGTCGAAGGCTGCGGAACAGAAAGGCAAAGCGGGTGTCAGACATGCGGGGTCCCGGATTGGTCGAAGGAAGGGGCAGGCTAATGCGTTTTGCGTCTGTGACGAAACGAAAATCTGGGGCTGGGCCTTAGCGGGATGCTGGCTGTGCCACAGAGTCCGACTGGGTCGTCACAAGAGGAACGCGCGAGGGCCCGCTGTGGTTTCCCCGGCTTCAGCGATAGTTTTGGACGACCCGGCGAACGGTTTCCTTGCGCTGGGAGTTTCCCGGATGGGTGCCCAGGAACTGGTCGCCCGGATCGGGAAGCCGGTCAAAGAAGGCCGAGCCACGGATCGGGTCAAACCCGGCTCTGAGCGTGATTTCCGCGCCCAGCGCATCGGCCTCAAGCTCGAAATCCTTGGCATAGGTGCGGGCACCGAAGGTGGCGCCCGCCTGCTGGGCGGCGCGGATCTGTTCTGCGGTGCCGCCGGTGGCCGAGGCAAGGATGCCCGCCAGAACCGCAGTGGTCGTGGCAGTTTGCTGGGTCTGCGGGATATGGTTTGCGATGTGATGCGCGGCTTCGTGACCGATGACGAAGGCGACCTCATCGGCGTTGCGGGCATCGGCGATCAGGGCCAGCGTGAAGCCGACGACAGGGCGGCCTTCGGGGTCCAGCGTCTGAAAGGCGTTTGGCGGCTGACCGGGGCGATCATCCACCACGATCAGAAAGTCGCAATTCGCCCGGGGCCGGGTTTCGCGGCAGACCTGTTCGGCGACGGGTTCCAGCACATCGACGACCGAGACGAAATTCTGCGCGGCCTCTTCGGGTGAAAGCTGGCCATCGGTTGGATAGGCCGGGGCCTGCGGCTGCATCGCGCCGGGGCTGACAGGCACACAGGCGGACAGGCCAGCGGCCAGCGCGAAGGCGATGAGGACGATACGCATGGTTCTGCTGCGACTCTTCTTATTGTTTGAGGCAGGATAGCAGGATGGGCGGCGGGGAAAAGAGCGGCTCACGCGATGGTGCATGTCGCGTTTGGGATTGAGGCGGCCTTGGGCTTCTGCCAGCCTGCCCTGCGAGAGACCCCAAAATGAAAGCCCATTCCATGTCTGCGCTGATTGCCCGCTATGCCGACCAGATCACCCATATCAAAGCCCCATCCCGCGACGAGGCGGTCGAAAGCGGTGCGATTGCCGAGACGGTGAAAGCTGTGTTGGCCGATGTCCGCGCCGGCGGCGATGCCGCTTTGCGCAGGCTTTCGCAGCGCTTTGACGGCGTCGCGCCCGAGCGCTTTGAGGTCACGGCAGAGGAACGCGCAGCCGCTGTCGCCAAATTGGACCCGCAAACGCGCGCCGACACGGAATTCGCCATTGCCAATGTGCGCGCCTTTGCCGAGGCGCAGTTGAAAACGATCCTGCCTTTGGAAGTGGAACCCCTGCCCGGCCTGCATCTGGGCCATCGCGTGATCCCGATCCGCACGGTGGGCTGTTATGTTCCCGGCGGGCGCTATCCGCTGCTTTCGGCCCCGATCATGACCTTGGTTCCAGCCAAGGTCGCTGGCTGCAAGGAGGTGATCGCCTGCCTGCCGCCGAATGCCCATGAGGCGATGATTGCAGGTTGCCACCTGTCCGGCGCGGACCGGATCTTCCGCATCGGGGGTGCGCAGGCGATTGCGGCGATGGCCTTTGGCACGGAAAGCGTGCCTGCCGTGGACAAGATCATGGGTCCGGGGAATGCCTATGTGAATGAGGCGAAGCGGCAGGTTTTTGGTCAGGTCGGGATCGACGCCTTGGCGGGGCCATCCGAGATTTATATCGTTGCCGATGAGACCGCGCGGGCCGAAGTGGTGGCAACCGACCTTTTGGCGCAGGCCGAACATGATGTGCGGACGCGGGTTGGCCTGATCACCACCGACCGCGCCTTGGCCGAGGCTGTGCTGACCGAGGTGGAGGCGCAACTGGCGACCCTGTCCACCGCGCAGGTCGCTGGCGTGGCTTGGCGCGATTACGGCGAGGTTGTGCTTTGCGCCAGTGAAGAGGCGATGATCGCCTATTCCGAGCACATCGCGGCCGAACATTTGCAGGTACATACCCGCGACCCCCATGCCACGGCGGGGAAGCTGACGAATTACGGATCGCTTTTCATCGGCGAGCGGGCGAGCGTCGTTTATTCCGACAAATGCTGCGGCACCAATCACACCCTGCCGACGATGGGCGCGGGCCGCTATACCGGCGGGCTTTGGGTTGGGTCCTATGTCAAGATTTGCACCCATCAATGGTTGACGGATGAGGCCGTGCGGGCCGTCGCCCCACCGGCCTGCCGCCAAAGTGCCTCGGAAACTTTGGAGGGCCATCGCCGCGCTGCGGCGCTGCGGCTGCAAAGCAACATGCGGTCCTGAGCGTAATTCCTCTTGCCGCCCGTCCGAAACCCTTTCACGATGGTCCCATGTTTACCATAGAACACGAATTCGACTCGACCGTGATTACCCTGATTGACGAGGGTCATGACGGTTTGATGGAAGATGTCACCATCTTGGCCTTTGACGATTGCGTCGTCTTGGAGCAGGAAGATGCCATGACGGGCGAGGTTGTGCGTGTGTCACTGTCGATGACACAGTTGAGCGATCTGGCGGCGGCCTTGGATCTGCCGGAGGGCAGCTATCGGCTGGAGCGGCCCAAGAAGGACTGAGGCTTTCCCAAATGACGCGGCAAGGGGGCTCTGCCCCCTTTAACGCGGCTTGACCAAGGCCAAGCCGCTGATCCCCAGGGATATTTTCGCCAAGATAAAGGTAAGCGCCTTAGTCGAGGCGGAAGGTTTTGTCGCGTGCCGTGGCCCCACGGATCAGGGTCAGTCGGGTTTTGGCCACGCCAAGGGCCGTGGCGAGGGCTTCGGTCACGGCAGCGTTGGCGCGACCCTCATCCGCCGGGGCGGTGACGGCGATGCGGAAGGTGCCGTCCTCGAACGAAAGGCCGGGTTTGCGCGCCCGAGGCGTGGCGCGAACCGAAAATTCGGCACCGGGCTGGGCAAGATCGGCGTGCGAGCCTTTGGACATGATGTGCCTCCTGCAGTTGGGCTTAGCCGTGGCATGGCAAGGCTGCAAGCGGCGCGGATGGTCTCTGGCAATCGGGGCGGCGAATGCTTAGCTTTGGCGCAAAGACACAGGAGTAGTTCATGCCCGAACGCAATCAGGCCGCTTTCGATTTTATGGCCAGCCGCAGGTCCTTGCCAGCAAAGACCTTTATCACCCCGGTGCCGTCGCGGGCCGAGTTGGAAGAGATTTTGACTGTCGCCTTGCGGGTGCCGGATCATGGCAAGCTGGAGCCGTGGCGGTTGATTGTGGTGGACCGGGCCGCGATGGCGCGGTTGGCCGATCTGGCAGAGGCGCGGGCGCTGGAATTGGGGGGCGATGCCGAGAAAGTGGCCAAGGGGCGCGGGCAATATGATCTTGGGCAATTGGCGGTGGTGGTGATTTCAAGCCCGAAGCCGGTGGAAAAGATGCCGGCAGCGGAGCAGGTCTTGTCGGCTGGTGCCCTGTGCATGAACATCGTTTCTGCGGCGACGGCGGCAGGCTGGGGCGCGTGCTGGCTGACCGGCTGGCCCGCGCATGATGCAGAGTTCTGTGCGCGCGCCTTTGGATGCGAGGGCGCAGAAACTGTGGCGGGGATCATTCATATCGCGACTGCGCCCGTCGTGCCGCCGGATCGGCCGCGGCCCGATTTGTCGAAGGTTGTGAGCTGGGCCTGAGCGATGATTTTCGGTGATTTCCTGAAGGCGCTTGGGCAATTGGGCGACCGGCGGTTTCGGCGGGTTCTTTGGATTGGCGTCTTGTTGTCCCTGGCCCTGCTGGTGGGGGTTTACGCGCTGTTTCTGCTGTTCATCCAGTGGGCCACGCCCGAGGTGATCGAGATCCCCTTTGTCGGGCCAGTCGGGGGGGTGGACACGCTTTTGTCCTGGGGTTCGGCGCTGTTCATGATCGGGCTGTCGGTGTTTCTGATGATGCCGGTGGCGTCGGCCTTTACCGGGTTCTTTCTGGAAGATGTGGCACAGGCGGTGGAGGATCGGCATTACCCGTCGCTGCCGCCAGTCAAGCGTATGGCGTTCCTAGACAATCTGGTAGAAAGCCTGAATTTCTTTGGGCTTTTGATTGCGGTCAACGCCGGGGCGATCCTGCTTTACGGCTTTGCAGGGCCGTTTATTCCGGTGGTCTTTTGGGCCGTGAACGGTTTCCTGTTGGGACGGGAATATTTCACCATGGTTGCGGCGCGGCGGTTGGGTCGGCAGGGCGCAAAGGACTTGCGGTCTGCACATGCGGGCAAGATCTGGATGGCAGGGGTGCTGATGGCCGCGCCTTTGTCGGTGCCGCTGGTCAACCTGTTGATCCCCGTGCTGGGGGCGGCGACGTTTACCCATATGTTCCATAGGTTGCACCGGGTCTAGGGGGGTCAGCCCCCTGCCCCCTTCGCTTGCGCGAAGGGGCCTCCCCCCGGGATATTTTGACCAAGATAAAGGTCTGAGCACAGGAAGAAAAAGGGCCGCCCGGTTAGGGGCGGCCCTTATGGTGTAACAAGCTTCGAGGCGCTTACTCGGCCCAATCCCATTGGTTGGTGAAGCCGCCCAGAACCTCGCGCACTTTGTCATCCTCGGCCGGGCCGGTCTTGGTCAGCTTGGCGACGAGGCCGCGTTTCTTGTCCTCGGCGACGCTGGTCACAGTCGCCGGGATGCCGGCTTTAGCCAGAGCCGCGTCATAGATACGCGTGATCGCCATGCGGCGTAGATCGGGTTTGAAGACCTTGCCGACAGCGGTTTTCGGCAGTTCTGACAGAACCTCGATGTATTTCGGCAGGGCCGCGCGTTCGTGGATATGCTGGTTTGCATAGGTCATCAGGTCTTCGACCGTCGCCGTCGCCCCTTTGACCAATTCGACATAGGCGCAGGGCAATTCGCCGGAATGGGCGTCGGGCTGGCCAATGGCCCCGACAAAGGCGACAGCGTCATGGCCCATCAGCGCCTCTTCGATGATCGCAGGGTCGATGTTGTGACCGCCCCGGATGATGAGATCCTTGGCCCGACCCGTGATGAAGAGATAGCCTTCGGCATCAATCCGTCCAAGATCGCCCGTCCTCAGGAAGCGACCCTCGGCGAAAAGATCCTTGTTTTTGTCGGCCTCGGTATAGGTCGAGCCTTCAAAGACGCCGGGATTGGCCACGCAGATTTCCCCGATTTCGTCGGTTGCGCATTCGCGGAACCCATCCGGTGTCTGCATCAGGATGCGGACATGGGTGTAGGGGAAGGGCAGACCCACAGAGCCGATTTTCTTGGTTCCGCCGGGTGGGTTGATCGACACAAGGCAAGTGCATTCGGTCAGGCCATAGCCCTCGACGATTTCGATCCCGGTTTCCTTTTTGAACCGGTTGTAAAGTTCGATCGGCAGCGGAGCCGAGCCGGAGAACGCGTTCTTGAGTGTGGAAATATCGGCATTGATCGGACGCTGCATCAGGGCAGAAAGCGCCGTGGGAACGGTGATCAGGTAAGTGTTCTTGTAGCGTTCAATCAGTTTCCACAGATTGTCGAAGACACCTTCGCCCCGATAGCCGGCAGGTGTTGGGAAGACCACCGAGCAGCCCGACGCGATGACGGACATCAGGATCGGGTAGGCCGCAAAGACGTGGAACAGGGGCAGTGGGCACATGATGCTGTCTTTTTCCGTAAACAGCAGTTGCTGCCCCAGCCAGCCATTGTAGATCATGCCCGAGACCTTGTGCTGGGCGACCTTTGGCATGCCTGTTGTCCCGCCGGTGTGGAAATAGGCGGCAACCCGGTCGGCCTTCTTGTCCTCGAAGGTAAGCCGGTCGGCGGGCTGCTTTTTCATCTCGGCCGAGAAGGATTTGACATTGGCCGCATGGTGCAGCGGGTTCTTGGGCCGAATGAGCGGCACGATGAATTTCTTTGCACCTGACAGGTAGGGCACGAGATCAACTTCAAGCACCGTCTTGACGTTGGGCGCATGACGCACCGCCTCGGCCACCTTTTGCGGCACGTCGGTTTTGGGGAAGGCCCTGAGCGTTACGACCACCTTTGCCTTTGTCTCGCGCAGGATGGCGCTGATCTGTTCGGGTTCGAGAAGCGGGTTGATCGGGTTCACGATGCCCGCAACAGCGCCGCCCAAAAGAGTAACAGCGGTTTCAAGGCAGTTGGGAAGGACATAGGCAACGACATCGTTTTCCGTGACACCAAGGCTGCGGAACAGGTTTGCCGCCTGCGTGACCTTGCCATGCAGTTCTTGCCAGGTCAGAGACTTGGAAAGCGAGGTTGGGTCGGAAAAAAGCTGATAGCTGATCGCAAGGCGTGAGGCATGTTTCGAAGCCGTTTGCCCGATGAACTCGTGCATCGTTTTGGCAATCGGGCGATCGGCCCAAGCCATTTCGGCTTCAATAGCCCTTACATCCGCGGCAGACGCGAAATCTTTCATGCTTTCCTCCCCTGACGGCCCTGTCGTTGCAGAGCCATTTTTTATTCGGTCAGGGAAAGATGGGGCGAAAACACCCTTTTGCCAAGCGCTGCTGCACCAGGAAACGCAACGTCAGAACCCTTGGGCGCGTTGCGACGCAACGTCGTGAAGATGCCAAGGGGGAAAAACCGGGAAAATTCCCCCCTTATGCGGCGCCTTCGGTGAATTGCAGGCGGGCAAGGCGCGCGTAAAGGCCACCTTGCGAAACCAGTTCGTCATGTTTGCCGATGGCCACGATCTTGCCCGCCTCGAAGACAACGATGCGGTCAGCACGTTTTACAGTGGCCAGTCGGTGGGCAACGACCAGCGTCGTGCGGCCCTTGGCCAGCTCTTCGACGGCGTGTTGGACAAGGCGTTCGGATTCAGCATCAAGCGCCGAGGTCGCTTCGTCCAGAAGCAGAACGGGCGCGTCGCGCAGAATGGCGCGGGCGATGGCCACGCGTTGCTTTTGACCGCCCGAGAGCATGACGCCGCGTTCGCCAAGGAAGCTGTCATAGCCTTCAGGCAAAGCCGAGATGAATTCATGCGCGGCGGCGGCACGGGCAGCGGCTTCAACCTCGGCGTCCGAAGCCTCGGGGCGACCGAAGCGGATGTTTTCGCGGGCCGAGGTGGCAAAGATCACGGGGTCTTGCGGAACAAGCGAAATGGCGCGGCGGAAATCGGCACGGGCCAAGTCGCGCAGGTCAACGCCATCCAGACGCACCGTTCCCGACTGCGGGTCGTAAAAGCGCATCAGCAGTTGCAAGATGGTGGTCTTGCCAGCGCCTGACGGGCCAACGAGGGCAATGGTTTCACCCGGTTCGACGGTGAGCGTGACCTCCTCCAAAGCCGAGGTATGAGGCCGGGCCGGATAGCGGAAAGTGACCTTGTCAAAGGCGATCTCGCCCCGAACCGGGCGCGGCAACGCCTTGGGCTGGGCCGGGTCTGTCACCGGATCTTCGGCGTTCAGCAATTCGACCAGCCGTTCGGTGGCGCCAGCGGCACGCTGCAATTCGCCCCAGATTTCGGAAAGCGCGCCGACCGAGCCTGCGACCATGACGGCATAGATCACGAACTGGATGAGTTCGCCCGCGCTCATCACCCCGGCTCGCACATCGCGCGCGCCCATCCAGAGGACGCCGACAATGCCGGTAAAGACAAGGAAGATGACGATAATGGTCATGACCGCGCGGGTGCCGATGCGGGTTTTGGCCGAAAGAAACGCCTTTTCGGTGACATCGGCAAAGGCTGCGCGGGTTTCACCTTCATGGGTGAAGGCCTGCACGGTCTGAACCGAAGATAGCGCCTCGGAGGCAGAGCCCGAGGAATTGGCGATCCAGTCCTGATTTTCGCGGGAAAGCTTTCGCAGTTTGCGGCCAAGGACGATGATCGGGACAACGACGGCGGGCACGATCAGAAGGACAAGGCCGGTGAGCTTGGCCGAGGTCAGGAACATCAGCACCAACCCACCCAGCAGCATCAGCGAATTTCGGAGCGCGATGGAGATGGACGAGCCGATCAGCGACAGGATCAGCGTAGTGTCGGTGGTGATGCGGGACAGTACCTCGCCCGTCATCAGACGTTCGAAAAACGCGGGCGACAGGCCCATGACGCGGTCAAACATGGCGCGGCGAATATCGGCCACCACACGTTCGCCCAGACGGGTGACGAGGTAATAGCGAAGGCCCGAGCCAAAGGCGAAGACGGCAGCAATGACGATGGCTGCGGTGAAATACAGGTCGAGGATTTCGGCCTCGGCGTTGAAATTGTCGACCACGCGGCGCACTGCCATGGGAAGGATCAAGCTGACGGTGGCGGTCAGAACCAGCGCGGCCCCGGCAAGGGCCAAGAGCAGACGATAGGGCCGCAGGAACGGGACCAGCCCGGAAAGAGCGCCCACTTTTTTGGAGCGGGCCCGGTCTTCGGTCTTTGCGTCGGTCTGTGCCATCCGGTGTTTTTCCTGTCTTCAGCGGCTGCGCCTTGCGGTGCGGCCCCTTCCTGTCTTGCGCCGAAAGGGTTTAGACAGCCTCGCCCAAAGGGGCAAGCGCCGCGATTGCCGCGCCCCCCCCTTTTCGTCGGACCGCGCCTGTGCAACGGTCGGGCAAGGGAGATTCCGCCATGCGACCAACCGCTTTCGTCTTTGATGCCTATGGAACGCTGTTCGATGTCTCTGCTGCGGCGCGGGCGGCGGCGGCGGAACCGGGGGGAGAGACGCTGGCGGCGGTGTGGCCAAAGCTTGCCGAGGACTGGCGGCGCAAGCAGTTGGAATACAGTTGGTTGCGGGCGGTCATGGGCGCACATGCGGATTTTGCCGAGGTGACGGCTGACGCGCTGGATTGGGCGATGGCAGCGCAGGGGCTTGGCGCCGATTACGCTCTGAGGACACGCCTGTTGGCGCTCTATGACGAATTGGATGCCTATCCCGAGGTGCCTGCGGTCTTGCAGAGCCTGAAGGACAAGGGTGCCAGACGGGCGATCCTGTCCAATGGTTCGCCGCGCATGCTGGCAAGCGCCATTGCGGCGGCCGGGATCGGAGACCTTCTGGAAGCGGCGATTTCGGTGGAGGATGTGGGCATCTTCAAACCCTCGGCCAAGGTTTATGCGCTGGTCGAGGCGCATCTTGGCGTGCCACCTTCGCAGGTCATGTTCGTGTCGTCGAATGGCTGGGATGTGGCGGGGGCGGCACGGTTCGGATTTCAGACGACATGGGTGAACCGTTCAGGGGCGCCGATTGACCGACTGCCCCATGTGCCAGCCCATATCTTGCCGGATCTGACCCGGCTTTCCGACTTCCTTTGACCCCGACCTTTGACCAGAACGGATTTCCGATGACCCAATTCTTCACGGCCTCTGACGGTGCCAAGCTGGCTTTTCGCGATGAAGGCAAGGGATTGCCCGTGCTGTGCCTGTCTGGACTGACCCGGACGATGGCCGATTTCGATTACATGGCCCCGCATCTGCCCCCCTGCCGACTGATCCGCATGGATTATCGGGGCCGGGGCGAAAGTGCATGGACGGGGGCCGAGAGCTATACCGTTCCGCAGGAAGCCAAGGATGCCTTGGACCTGCTGAACCATTTGGGAATCGAACAGGCGGCAATCATCGGCACCTCTCGCGGCGGGTTGATTGGCATGTACCTTGCCGCAGTCGCCCACACGCGGCTGAAGGGGCTGTTGTTGAACGACGTTGGCCCTGAAATCCACCGAACGGGGCTGGAGCGGATTTTCGACTATGTCGGGCGCAATCCGGTTTGGAAAACGCTGGATCAGGCCGCCGCCGCGATGCCCGGCGTTTCCCCCGGCTTTGCCAATGTACCGCCAGAACGCTGGCGGGCCGAAGTCGAGAAGTTTTATATCCCGACCGAGAAGGGATTGAAGATCACCTATGATCCGGCCTTGCGTGAGGCATTCATGGCCGCTTTCAAAGGCCCGCCGGTCGATCTTTGGCCATTGTGGGAGGCAACGGCTGGCATGCCCGTGGCGCTGATCCGGGGCGCGAATTCGGACCTGCTTTCCCCCGAGACCACGGCCGAAATGCGGTGCCGGCGACCGGACACGATCTTTGCTGAGGTTCCCGACCGCGCCCATATTCCATTTCTGGACGAACCCGAGGCGGTGGCCGCCATCCGGCAATTCTTGGAGGCCTGTAAATGATGCTGGAGCGGATCGAGGCTGCCGCCAAGCGGATGGCTGGCCATGCGCGCCTGACATCGTTGCTGAACGCGCCGCTGCTGGACGCGGCCTTTGGCAAACGCATTTTCGTCAAGGCCGAGTGTTTGCAACTGACGGGATCCTTCAAGTTTCGCGGCGCGTGGTCGGCGGTTTCGGCCCTGGCAAAGGGAACATCGGGCGTTCTGGCCTATTCCTCGGGCAATCACGGTCAAGGCGTAGCCTTGGCGGCGGCGCGGCATGGGCTGACCTGTGTGATCGTCATGCCCTCGGATGCGCCAGAGGTGAAGATTGCCAATACCCGCGCCTATGGGGCCGAGGTGGTTCTTTATGACCGCGCCACCGAAGATCGGGACGCTATCGGCGCACGCCTTTGCGCCGAGCGGGGGCTGCATCTGATCAAGCCCTTTGACGACGCCGATGTGATTGCCGGACAGGGCACGGTTGGCCTTGAAATCGCGGCGCAGGCCAGCGATGCGGGCATCGAGGCGGCGGAAGTGCTGGTTTGCTGTGGCGGTGGCGGGCTTTCGGCGGGGATTGCCACGGCCCTTGCGGCCAATGCGCCAAATTTGCGGGTGCGAACGTGTGAGCCGCTGGGTTTTGATGACATGGCGCGGTCTTTGGCCTCGGGCACGCGCGAAAAGAACCCAAGTGCCGCGGGGTCGATCTGTGACGCGATTCTGACCCCGCAACCGGGGGAACTGACCTTTCCGATCTTGCAGCGGCATGCGGGCAAGGGTCTTTCCGTCAGTGATGACGAAGCCATGCGCGCTATGGCTTTGGCCTTTACGCATCTGCGGATCGTTCTGGAACCGGGGGGCGCGGTTGCGCTTGCCGCGGCGCTTTTTCGCGATACATCCCCGAACGTAATTGCAACGGCAAGTGGTGGGAATGTTGACCCAATGCTGTTTCGAGAAGCCCTTGCCCGATTTGCCTGAAGACCGATGCCCCTGACCTACTTCCCTGATTTGCGGCTAAATGCCGAGATTTCCGGCCCTGTTTCCGGCCCGCCCGTGGTGTTCCTGCATGCGCTTGGCACCAACCTGCGGATTTGGGACGAGGTGGTGGCCCATCTTCCGAAGCATCGCGTCCTGCGGCTGGACATGCGCGGGCATGGGGCGTCTGACGTGCCGGACGGCCCCTATTCGATGGGCGCGCTGATCCACGATGCCGAACGGATGATCGAAAAGGCCGGGATGAAAGAGACGGTTGTCGTCGGGCTTTCCATCGGCGGTCTGATCGCGCAGGGCTTGGCGACAAAGCGGCTGGATCTGGTGCGTGGCATGGTCTTGTCGAACACCGCAGCCCGGATCGGGATTGCCAGCCAATGGCAGGCACGGATCGAGGCGGTGCAAACGGGCGGCCTTACTGCCATTGAAGACAGCACGATGGAGCGCTGGTTTGGTCGCAAATGGCGGGAAAACCCCGCGATGCCCGCGCTGCGCGAAATATTCCGCGGAACCGAAGCCGAAGGCTGGATGGGGGCGGCTGCCGCGATTGCCGGAACCGATTTTTACACCCCGACCGCCTCTTTGACATTGCCCACCTTGGCCCTTGCCGGTGGCAACGACGGTTCCACCCCACCCGACCTGATCCGCGAAACCGCCGACCTAATCCGGGGCAGCCAGTTTCACCTGATCCGTGGGGCCGGGCATATCCCCATGGCGGAAAAACCCGACGAGTACATCGAAATCCTGAAGACCTTTCTGAAAGGCATCGGCCATGGCTGATTTTCTCTTGATCCACGGTTCTTGCCACGGGGCATGGTGCTGGCACCGGGTGATCCCGGCGTTGCAGGCCCTTGGTCACAATGCCCGCGCTATTGACCTGCCCGGCCACGGATTGGACCGCACCGCACCGGAAGACGTGACGTTGGACAGCTACGCGCGCGCCATTCTAGATGCTTTGAACGGCCCGACCATCGTGGTTGGCCATTCGATGGCGGGCTATCCGATCACCGCAGCGGCAGAACTTGACCCAAGTCGGATCCGCGCCTTGGTCTATCTTTGCGCCTATGCACCGAAATCGGGGCTGTCCTTGGCCGATATGCGAAAGGCGGGCCCGCGCCAGCCCCTTGCTCCGGCGATCCGCATCGACGCGACGCGCACCTGTTTTTCCTTTGATCCCTCAATGGCTGGCGATCTTTTCTATCATGATTGCGACGCCGAGGCGCAGTCGCTGGCTGCCCTTTGCCTGTGCCCGCAGCCGATCCTGCCGCAGGAAACGCCGCTGACGGTCACCTCGCAAAGCCAGTCTGTGCCGCGTCATTACATCCGCTGCACCGAAGACCGTGCCATTCCCCCAGAGTATCAAGAGATCATGGCTCAGGACTTCCCGCCGGGCCATCACACCACCCTGCCCGCCTCTCATTCGCCTTTCTTCTCGATGCCGGGTGACGTTGCGGCACGTCTGGCAGAGATTGCGCGAGCCTTGCCCGCGGCCTAGGGTTCGCGCGCCCTCTTTCTGGGCTGAGTATTGGTATGATTTCTTCTCGCCTGCCGCTGGCCTTTATCTTTGCAACTGTCACGCTGGACGCTATTGGCATCGGCCTGATCTTTCCGGTCATGCCCGACCTGATCCGCGAGGTCACGGGCAATGACATTGCCGATGCCGCCTTATGGGGCGGGCTGCTCTCGACCTCTTTTGCCGTGATGCAGTTTCTTTTCGGTCCGATACTCGGCTCGCTCTCCGACCGCTTTGGTCGCCGTCCGGTGCTGCTGGTCTCACTCGTCGTCATGGCGCTCGATTATGCCATCATGGCGCTGGCCCAGACGATCTGGCTTTTGTTCATCGCCCGCGTCATCGCCGGGATCACCGCCGCCACCCACTCTACTGCAAATGCCTATGTCGCCGACATCACCCCACCTGAAAAGCGCGGCGCGCGGTTCGGGCTTTTGGGGGCAGGCTTCGGCGTGGGCTTTGTTCTGGGCCCGATGATCGGGGGGCTTCTGGCTGGAATTGACACCCGTGCGCCGTTTTGGTTCGCGGGCGGACTGGCTCTGCTGAATGCGCTTTTCGGAGCGCTGATCCTGCCTGAAACCGTCACCGATGCCACCCGCCGCCCCTTTAGCCTTGCCCGCGCCAATCCATTGGGCGCGCTGAAGGCCATGGCGCATCTGCCAGGGGTAAGGCTGACGCTGGCCTGCTTCCTGATCATGAGCATCGCGATGAATGTCTACCCGTCGATCTGGGCCTATTACGGACAGGCCCGCTTTGGCTGGGATTCCGGGATGATCGGGTTGTCGCTTGGCATCTACGGCGTCAGCTACGCGCTTGGGCAGGCGCTGTTGGTGGGCCCGATGATCCGCCTTTGGGGCGAACACCGCGCCGCCCATTACGGCATGTGGGTCGATGTCATCACCTTGGCGGCCATTGGCCTTGTCACCTCTCCGGTGGCCATCCTGATCCTGACCCCAATTACGGCGCTTGGCGGGGCGGTCACCCCTGCGCTTCAGGCCTTGGCCTCACGCGCGGCCCCTGCTGACGCGCAGGGCGAGGTGCAGGGCGTCCTTGCCTCACTGAATGCCATCGCGATGATCGTAGCGCCGTTGATCATGACCAGCACTTTCCAGCACTTCACCAAGCCCGAGGCCCCGGTCTATGCCCCCGGCGCACCCTTCCTTTTGGCCTCTGTGCTGATGATAGCCTGCCTTGCGCTTCACGTCTTGGGCCCCCGCATTAGATCCAGTTCCTAGCCCGCCTGCGCCACCTTTTGTCGCGTTTGGGCCACCAAAGCCCAGAAATCCGGTTAACCTGCATTTATCTTGGTCCAAATATTCCACGGGGGAGATGGACCGGCCGCAAGGCAGGTCCATCCGGGGGTGTGAAACCCCCGCCCCCGCGGCAACTGCTGCGAGGTTCCGTCATGAAGCTGAAAGATCTGGAGATTTTCGTCGTGGCCCCGCCCTTTCCGGGCTGGGGCGGACGCTACTGGATCTTTCCGAAACTGACGACCGATAACGGGATCGTGGGCTATGGCGAATGCTATGCCTCGACCGTTGGTCCGAAGGCGATGATTGCGGTGATCGAGGATGTGTTCGAACGCCATATGCAGGGCGAGAACCCGGAAAACATCGAACTGATGTTCCGCCGCGCCTATTCTTCTGGCTTCACACAGCGACCTGACCCCACGGTGATGGGTGCTTTTTCGGGGTTGGAGATCGCCTGCTGGGACATTCTGGGCAAGGCGCGCAACCGCCCCGTTTGGGCGCTGTTGGGCGGCAAGATGAACCACCGCATCCGCAGCTACACCTATCTTTACCCTGAACCGGGAAAGGAAAGCGCCGAGTTCTGGGTCGATCCGGATGCCGCGGCCGAGGCGGCGGTGCGCTTCATGAACCTTGGCTTCACGGCCGTGAAGTTTGACCCCGCCGGCCCCTATACCATTCGTGGCGGGCATGAGCCGGCGATGAGCGACATCAGCCGCTCGGTTGCCTTCTGCAAGGCGATCCGCGCGGCGGTTGGCGACCGGGTTGACCTGCTGTTCGGAACGCATGGCCAGTTCACCACCCCCGGCGCGATCCGGATGGGGCGCGAGTTAGAACCCTATAACCCGCTGTGGTACGAAGAGCCGATCCCGCCAGACAATCTGCTGGAATTTGCCGAGGTGGCGAAATCGGTCCGCGTGCCCTTGGCCACGGGCGAGCGGATGACGACGAAGGCCGAGTTCGGCACGCTGTTGCGGGCGGGTGGGGTCAAGATTTTGCAACCGGCGCTTGGCCGGGTCGGTGGTATCTGGGAAGCCAAGAAGATTGCCGCGATGGCCGAGGTGTTCAATGCAGAGATGGCCCCGCACCTTTATGCCGGCCCCGTGGAATGGGCAGCAAATGTGCATTTCGCGGCATCGATCCCCAATCTTCTGATCGCCGAGACGATCGAGACCGGCGGAGACTTCCACCAGAAACTGATCCGCAATTCGATCACTTGGGAAAACGGTCATATCCTGCCGCCCGACGCGCCGGGACTGGGGATTGAATTCGACGAGGATGTCGCCCGCGCCCATCCTTATACCGGCTCGGGTCTGCATTTGCAGATGCAAGAGGCGCCTTGCGACTATTCCGAAGGCAACAAATTCGAAGGCGGTGCCCCTTCGACCTTACTGCACAAAACCTGAAAGGATGGCCATGTCCAGCGAGGAGAGTGTCCATAGATCCGGCGGAAGGCAGGCACGACGCGCTCTTCGGCAGGCCCCCGATTTCACGATGCTGCCCAGCCTTTCGCGGGGTATTCCGCTCTGCGAGGTGATGGACCAAGCCCATGTCGAAAAGATTGACGCGGCCTCGATGTCCATTTTGGAAGAGGTGGGCGTGATCTTCCGCGACGAGATCGCGCTGGAAGACTGGCGGCGGGCCGGTGCCAAAGTGGTCGGCGAGCGGGTTTATCTGGATCGCGGCTTGGTACGCGAGTTGGTTGCGACCATCCCAAACGGTTGGACTTATCGCGCCCGGAACCGTGACCGCGACCTGCCTTTTGGTGGCAAACATGCGATCTTTGTCCCGATGACCGGCGCCCCGTTTCTGCGGGATCTGGAAGACAAGCGCCGCTGGCCGACAATTGCCGATCTGAACATGTTCCATAAGCTGGCGCAGATGTCGCCCGCGCTGCATTCCAGCGCCCATCACATCGTCGAACCGATGGACATCAAGGTCAGCCATCGGCACCTGCACATCACCTACTCGTCGATCAAGTATTCCGACAAAACCTTCATGGGCATGACCACCTCTGGCCGGAATGCCGAAGATGTCATGGCGATGTGCGAGATCTTGTTCGGTAAGGACGTGATGGAGCAGACCCCCGTCGTGACTGGAAATTGCAACGGCAATTCGCCCCTTGTCTGGGATGAAACGATGCTGTCGGCCATGCGGGCCTTTTGCCGGGCAAACCAGCCGGTTCTGTGCTCTCCCTTTGTGCTTGGTGGCGCGAATACACCCGCCTCTGTTGCGCCTGCGGTGGCGCAACTGAATGCCGAGGCTCTGTCAGCCTTGGCTTATACGCAGGTCGTCCGCAGAGGCTGCCCCGCGATCTATGGGCATTACCTTTCCACGGTTAGCATGAAGTCAGGCGCGCCGATGGCCGGAACACCGGAAATCAGCTTGATGAATTTCATGATCGGCCAGATGGCGCGGTTCTATGATGTGCCGTGGCGGACCAGCAACCTGCTGGGTGGGGCCAAGACCTTTGACGCACAGGCGGGTTACGAATCCGCGATGACGATGGATGCCGTTCTGCATGCAGGGGCAAATTACATCTGGCATTCGGCGGGCTGGAATGAGGCTGGGATGCATTGTTCGTTCGCGAAATTCGTGGTGGATGCCGAGGTCTGCGCCATGGGCTATCGCATGGCGGAAGGCCCCCGCTGGGATGACTTTGATGCCGCCATGCAAGCCGTGCGTGATATTGGCCCCGGCGGCCATTACCTTGGCCATCCGCATACGTTGGAAAACTTTGAGCGTGCTTTCTTCATGCCCAAGCTCTTTGACAATAATTCCATTGAGCAGTGGCAGGCCGAGGGGGCGGTCGAGATCACCGAGCGTGCTTTGTCTCACGCGAAAAAACTGCTGGGTGAGTATCAGGAGCCAAAACTTGATGAGGGCGTGAAGGACGCTTTGTTGGATTTCATCGCGCGGCGCGAGCGTGAAATCCCCGAGATGGATGCCTTGAATACCGAGTTCTGAGCCTTGCCCCTTCATGCTGCGTGCAAGCCTCTTCAACGACTGTTTGGCGGACCCGAACAGTGGACGCCAGCCAAAGACTTGACACGCATCGTCCAGTAAAGTCAGCGGACTTTGGCTGACCTAATTGGCGCGCCCCACCCCAAAGCGGCGGGGTGCCGGGATCGTCACTCTTCCTTGGCCTGCCATTCCTTGTAGCGCAAGAATGCATTCGCCCCGATGGTCGAGAATGGGCGAGGAGGCAGCTTCACCGGCTCGGCCTCGGCCGTGAAATGGCGGGTGATGTCGCTGGTCCGACCGCAGGCCAGCTCTGCCGCGCCCATCCCCGTCAAAGTGCCGCGCGCGGTTCCAAGCCCGTTCTGCACGCAGGCGGCGAAAAGGCCCTGATCCAGCTCGCGCATGACGGAAACGCCATTGCGGGCAAGGCAAAGGTGACCGGCCCAAGTGTATTCCTGCCGAACCCCAGCCAGTTGCGGGAATCGTTTGGCGAATTTTTGCCGATGTACGGCAACGGTCCGGCGCATGTCGGATTCCGACGTAACCATATCGGGTTCAAAGCTGCCGCAGGTGCGGGTGACGATGCGGTTGCCGCCCTGCCCCGCAGCAATCCGGCGCATGGTGGTGCCCATCGGGTCGGAGGGCGTTACGCCCCAACGGGGCTGGCCGCCCAACGCCTTGATTTGATCCGCGTCCAGTTCGGCGGACATCGAGGCGAAAAGAAAGATATGCATCAGCCGACCGGGTTTGAAGCCAAAGCTTTCCAGATGGCCGTTGTTCGAAAGGATCACCTTTCCAGCCGAAACGCGCCCCTTGGCCGTGGACAGGATCCAACCGGTTCCGTCTCGGGTGATCGCCGTCACCGACGTATTTTCAAAAATTGATACCCCGTCCCGGCGCAGACCTTCGGCAAGGGACCGGATATAGCCTGCCGGTTGCAGCATCACGGTTCCTGGGGTGTAAAGCCCCGAGACATAGTGCCGGCTTCCCGTTAGCTCGGTCATCGCCTTGGCGTCCAGATAGGTGCTGCTTTCCCCCATCGTTGCCAAATGTTCCGCGTATGACCGGTTCAGGGCATCGGTCTTGGCACTTGCGGCCCCATTCACCTTGCCAACCGGATCAAAAAAATTGCGGTCGATATCGTAGTCCTCGACCGCAGCGCGGGCGAAAGCGATGGCCTGACGGTTCAGCGCAATCATGGCGCGGTCATCGCCATGGCCTGCATAATCATCCGACTGCAATTCATGCGGCAGGTCGATCA
Source organism: Thioclava sp. FR2 (assembly GCF_051200875.1). Classification (GTDB taxonomy): domain Bacteria; phylum Pseudomonadota; class Alphaproteobacteria; order Rhodobacterales; family Rhodobacteraceae; genus Pseudotabrizicola. Next base: position 3,890,633 of record NZ_CP195191.1, on the reverse strand, counting down.
TAAAGCCTGAGTTCCGGCCCGAGGCACCTTCGGCCAAACGGCTTGCATCCAGCACCGCGATACGGGCACCGGGCGCCAGTTGGTGCAGACGGCGTGCCGCGGAAAGCCCGGCAAAGCCAGCGCCGATCAGCGCGAAATCGACGGTCAAGTCCCCATCGAGAGAAACGGGAGCGGCCTGCCCCGGCAGGATGGCCGACCATGCTGCGGGGCCTTTGTGCTGGGGGGTGCGGCGGGCGTGGTATGCGCTCATGGTGTGTTCGACAGCCCAAGACGTGAGTGAAATCCGATCAAACCCTGCTCTAACATTGGCAAGGCCGGAGACATTGCCGCCCGCAGGGTGGCGTTCAGACCGCCCTCTGTGGACAGGCTGTAAAGGTCTGCGGCAAGCTGACCTGCTTCGGGTCTTTCCGGAAGGTATGCGCGGATGACCTTGCTGACATAGGCTTCGGCTTTTTCGGCATCGCCTGTGTGGCTGGCCAGCCAGTTGGCGGTCACAATCATCTGGGCCAGAAGCGGAGAGCACAGCGCCGTTGCCCCGAAATGCGCGTCTAACGCAGCCTCATCCTTGACCGCAAAGACCGGGTTCTTTGAGCCGAACAAGCTGTGAAGCGCCGCCGAGTCTGGGAAGACGGGAAGCGGGCAGCCTCCCTTGGCAATGGGAGGAAGCGGAATGGTAATGGCGATGTCAGTGGCTGGTGCACAAAGCACCCGCAGTTTTTTCATTGGCACATCCACCATGGCCGAAATCACCGACTGGTCGGCCCGGAACGGCAGTTCCGCCAGCACTTGGCCCGCCACCTTGGCCAACAGGCACAGAACCACGATGTCGGAACCCGCGACCACCTCGGCATTGGGGGCAACGCTTACCCCTTCTAACGTTGCGGCCAAATGGCGGGCCCGGTCGGCATTGCGGTCAGAGACAATGATCTGATGCCCCTGCCCCGCAAGCCCTTGGACCATGGCCGAGGCGATTTCGCCCGTTCCGACAAAGCCCACCCGTGCCATCAGGTCACTGCCTCGCCTTCATCATCGGCCAGATCAATCCAGATCGTCTTTAACTGGGCGTACTGGTCATGGGCATGGATGCCGTTGTCACACCCGCCAAATCCCGAGGCCTTGAAGCCGCCAAAGGGGGTCGAGATGTCGCCTTCGCCAAAGCTGTTCACGGTCACGGTGCCGGCCCGGATCGACCGCGCGCCGCGGATCGCGCGTTTGACATTCGCGGTAAAGATAGACGCCGCAAGCCCATATTCGGTGTCATTGGCCAAGGCGATGGCTTCGTCAAAGCTGTCGACGGTCAGGACAGAAAGGATGGGCCCAAAGATTTCCTCGCGCGCCTGTTTTGCGTCGCGGGCAACTTCCAGAATTGTGGGCTCGACAAAACCGTTGTCGCCCTTGCCGCCCAAGATGACTTTGGCCCCCTTGTCCAGATAGCCGCAGACCTTGTCGAAATGCGCCTTGGAGACCAGTGCGCCGACGCGGTTTACCGGATCCAGTGGGTCGCCCATCGGCCATTCGCGGGCATGGGCGGCAATGCGCGCCAACAGCGCGTCCTTCACGCCCTTTTGCACAATCAGCCGCGACGAGGCCGAGCAGTTTTCGCCCATGTTCCAGAAAGCGCCATTGACGATATGGGCCGCGACACGGTCAAGATTTTCAGCGTCATTCAGAACCACAGCCGGGTTCTTGCCGCCCATTTCCAGCGTCACTTCTTTGCCGTTCGATTCCGCCGAATAGCTTAGGAAACGGCGGCCAGTGCGGGTTGAGCCGGTGAAAGACACCGCGTCGATATCCATGTGGCGACCAATCGGCTCACCCACTTCGGCCCCGCCCCCCGGAAGCACGTTGAAAACGCCTGCCGGAACACCGGCTTCCATCGCCAACTCGACCACGCGAAGGGTTGTCAGGCTGGTCTCCAGCGCCGGTTTTACGATTACTGAACACCCAGCAGCCAAAGCCGGGCCGATTTTCCACGCCAGCATCAATAGCGGGAAGTTCCAAGGCAGCACCAAGCCCACCACGCCAACAGGCTCGCGCACCACCATGGCGATATGGTTGTCAGAGGCGGGCGAGACCTGATCATAGATCTTGTCGATCAATTCGGCATGCCACATCAGGCAGTTGATCGTCTCGGGCACATCGACGGTTTCGCAATCAAAGATCGTCTTGCCGCTATCAAGGCTTTCCATGACAGCCAGTTCGCGGGCATTGCGCCTGATCAGCTTTGCCAGCTTGATCAACACTTCTTTGCGGTCACGCGGATGGAGACGCGACCAGCGCCCATCTTCAAAGGCATCGCGCGCCTTTTGCACGGCGAAATCCACGTCAGCGGCATCGCAGGACGCAACTTTTGCCAGAACCTCTCCCGTAGCCGGGTTCACACTGTCAAAAGTCTTGCCGCTGAGAGCTGGGCGAAAGCTGCCATCCACAAAGGCTTGGGTCGGAAAGGACAGGCCTTTGGCGATGGATTTGTATTCGTCTTTGGTCAAAAGGGTCATCGCTCTTACTCCGCCACGATCTGGGCCACGGTCTGCTTCAAGACGCGCACCACCTGTTCCAACTGCCGCTTGTCATCCTTGTTCAAGCCCTTAAGCGGCGGGCGCGGAGGCCCGGCATATTGGCCCATCATCTCGGCCCCATGCTTGATGCACTGAATGAACTTCCCGCCCTGTTCCAGCACCCGCATCAAGGGCATCATGGCAGACATGATCCGGCGGCCCTTGTCGAAATTGCCTTCGATCGCGCAGGCACGATAAAGCGCGATATGTTCGGCAGGCAGGAAGTTCGACCCGCCGCAAACCCAACTGCGGGCGCCCCAGGCAAAGAATTCCAATGCCTGATCGTCCATGCCACAAGACATCTGGATATGCGGATAATCGCGGGCCAAAAGGTGCACCCGGTTGATATCGCCCGAACTTTCCTTGACGGCACAGAAGTTCCGGCTCCGGCCAACACGGTCAAGGAACTCCTCGCCCATGTTGATGCCCATACGCCCCGGATAGTTGTAAAGCATGATCGGCAAATCGGCGGCACGGTCGATGGCCAGCGCATTCAATGCGTTTTCCTGTTCGGTCGGCACCGAATATGGCGGGCTTCCGACCAGAATGCTGTCAGCCCCGATCTTGGCCGCATGTTCGGCCATGATAATGCTGTCTTCCAGCCGGATGGCCACGGTGCCGACCATCAGATGGATACGCCCCTTCGTGATATCGCGCGCAAGACTGGCCATCTCCAGGCGTTCCTGCATCGACTGAGCGTAGTATTCCCCGGTCGAGCCACCGTTGATCAGGCCATGAACGCCTGACGCAATCAGGTATTCGATCTGCGCGGCAAAGGCGTCTCGGTCAATGCTGCCATCTTCGCGATGCGGGGTGATGACAGGTGTGTAGATCCCCTCGAACTTCATCTGGGCCCTCAATTTCTGGCCGTGCCAAGGGCCGGCCCAAGTGGCTCGGTCAAGGCAGTGGGGGTGACAAAACTTTCGATTTCCACACGGGAAAGCTCCCAATGGGCGATGGCCAACGCAGCCGCCTCTTCGGCATCGCCCGCCTCGATCAGAGCAATGAACTGGTCGTGGTGGTCCGCAGCGGTTTCACGCGCGGCGGACAGCGAGGTTTTCCGCGGATTGTAAAAGGTCATCGAAATCCGGGTATGGTCGATCAGCAAGCGCCGCAGCGACGGCATCAGGAATTCGTTGTCCGCCATCTCTCCGACGATGGTGTGGAACTTTTCATTAAGCAGGGCGCGTTGCGCCGTATCGCCATCGCGGATCGCCGCGCGGAACAATAGCTGCGTGTCTTTCAGCCGCATGATCTGGGCCTGTGTCGCGTGCTCGGCCGCAAGGCGAGACGTCGCCGCATAGATCATCGGTGCGGCCATGAAGAAATTCCGCAACGTCTTGTGCGTCATCGGCGCAACCTGAGCGCCGCGGTTTTCATGCAAGACGACATAGCCTTCGCCTGCCAGCTCGCGCAGCACCTCGCGTAGCGGCGGACGCGAGATGCCGTAGAACTCGGCCAACTCGGTCTCATCCAGATAGACCCCGGGCTCCAGATCCTGCGTCAGGACACGGCGCTTAAGGTCTTCGGCGCAGCCAGACTTGCGGCTTTTTCCTTCCTGCATGGGATCTCCGACTCAGTTTTCTTGATGTCTTCATTCCTTATACCATCAAAATACATATTGTATACATTTTCGCAGCAGGCGCACAAAAGCCTGTCGATTTTCCCACAGAAACACCCTCTGGCCTTTTCGCGCCAAAGCCCCACATTAGGGGCAAGACCGAAAGGAGACTGCCATGACCTTTAGACCCGTTGCCGCCACCAGCCGCGCCCAACCCACGATGGAAGGGGCCGGCGTTCATTTGCACCGGGTGTTCGGGTTCGGGGATCCAAGCTTGACGGACCCGTTCCTGATGATGGATGACTTCCGCAACGACGACCCTCGGCTTTATTCAAAGGGGTTTCCGTGGCACCCGCATCGCGGGATCGAGACGATCACCTATGTTCTGGAAGGCAAGGTCGAACACGCGGATTCCTTGGGCAACCGGGGCCTTTTAGGGCCGGGCAGCGTGCAATGGATGACCGCCGGTTCAGGGATCGTCCATCAAGAGATGCCCTCGGGGGACAAAGAGGGGCGGATGCATGGCTTCCAGCTTTGGGCGAACCTGCCGAAGTCGCTGAAGATGACACAGCCCCGCTATCAGGACATCACGGGCGCCGATATTCCGGTAGAAGGTGACGATGACGGGACGGTGGTCAAGGTGATCATCGGGTCGTTCTGGGGCAAGACCGGACCAGTGGACGGGATTGCCGCAAACCCGATGCTTCTGGACATCTCGGTGCCGGCAGGGCGGCGGAAGAATTTTGCGATCGACACGCGGTCCAACGCTTTGGCCTATGTTTTTGCAGGGTCGGGCAGCTTCCGCGATGCCAGTGATCCGGTGGGGATCAAGGTGGAGAAGGAATATCGCGGGCAAGAACTGAACATCCGCGACATGACCGGGAACCGGACCCTTATTCGGTTCGGCGCTGGAGATGAGATCACGGTTCAGGCCGGAGACGAAGGCATCCGTTTCCTTTTGATGACAGGTCGCCCGATCCAAGAGCCGGTGGCCTGGCATGGGCCGATCGTGATGAACACACAGGAAGAGCTGCGGCAGGCGTTCCGCGACCTGCAAAACGGCACCTTTATCCGCAACGGAAAAGGGGCCTGACTGCAACAACCTTTGCGTCCCCGACGGGGACGCAAAAATTTACACCAAGAATCAACACATTAGCGAAGCGACTTAACGGATTATTCAGACGTCCCTCATCAAAACCTCCGGGCGGGGCTGGACTGCACAAAGATTGAACCCGAACGCCATCGAGATGCCGCATCTCACCCTCGCGGGAGCATGTCTTAACTTTTCAGCTTCTCACAGTTGCTTATTTCGCAACCGCAAAGTAGCGATGACGCTGAAATCAGTCGCAACTCACACAAGTCGCTACGGCTGACTTTACATATATTCCCAGACCATTGCCTCGGCGTCATATGGCCTTGAAAGCCTGATACAGTCAGGGATACTGTCCTTGCGGCCAACTGCGACATTGCTCGCAGTCTGGAACTGCTGGAAGGTCGCAGTTCGACTGAACTCAACTGAATGAAAGTCAATTCCAAATGACAACACTTCTTTCTCCAAAAGATTTCTCTGTCGCTGCAGCAAACGGAAGTCTTTCTATTGGAGAATGCGCAATTCAGGTTGACGAGTCTGAGGAATTGCTTCCCATCAAGGTTATTGATTATGCCCCAGAAAGCAGAAATGTATGTTATGCATTTCATGGAGCCATAAACCAAGAAATCCGTAATATTCCCTTGTTTTACGGAAACCAGTTCCTAGAACTTTTCCCAAAACGCATGACCATTATTTCTATTGCGGATCCTAGCCTTAGGCTCTCCCGCGAGGCGCTTTATACTTGGTATGCAGGCGATGAAAAATGTCCAACGCAGAAAATGATTTCTGCCTTGGTCACAAGCGTAAATGAGACCGTTCGGCCAGAGAAGACGATCTTTATCGGTGGCTCATCAGGCGCGCACCCCGCACTTTATCACTCTCATAGCATTCCTGACAGTCTCTGCCTGACAGTGAACCCGTTACCTCGAATTGCGGCCTATGAAACGGTGCTGCAGCAATATCTGAAACTTTGTTGGCCGAACGGGCACGATGTTGCAGGTCGTCGGTTCAAGGATAACGTCATCGACCTTTATTCATCGGGATATCGAAATAAGGTTGTCATTCTGCAAAACTCAACAGACCCCCACATGCAACATCAAATTCTTCCTCTGGTGAAAAGCCTTTCACACCAGAAGCAGGATTATTTATTTCTAAGCGAATTCTTCCCCGATCATCTTGGGCACAGATACCCAGCTGGCCCGTTGAACAATTGGGTTGAAGCCGCGCTTAAAGCGGAAAGTTTTGATCTCTGGAAAATGGCGGACACTGTTTTCTCCAAACGCGCGACGAGTGAACCGGTGCCTGCGCAGAAATCGAAGACTGCAGAGCCTGGCTTCTCGCAAAACACCGTTCAGCTAGCTGACCGAATTTCAGCCCATTTCATTGGAGACGCAAAATGAGCGCCGACAACCCTTATCGCCGTCAGCCTGAAAAAGCCTTCTGGCGTACTGCAGTCGCACAGCGCCACTTTTCCGAAATGTCCGATCTAAGCAAGTCCATTAGTCTGACGCCACGCGACAAGATTGCCACTGCCGGAAGTTGTTTCGCCCAACATATTGGAAGAGCTTTGAAGGAGCGGGGTGCTAACTTCTTAGACATGGAGCCGGCTCCTGCTTTTCTGTCTCGGGACGAAGCGACTGAACACGGGTTTGGCATTTACTCTTGTCGATATGGAAACATTTACACTGTACGACAGCTTCTGCAGCTTGCCCGCGAAGCGACAGGGCGCTTCACACCATCTGAAATTGTTTGGGAAAAGAACGGTCGTTATTTTGATGCGATGCGTCCATCAGTTGATCCGGCGGGTCATGCCAATGAAACGACCGTAATAGAGCTTCGCAAACTGCATCTCGCCAATGTAAGGCGGATGCTGGAAGAGCTGGATGTGCTGGTCTTTACACTTGGCCTGACCGAGGGTTGGACGGATGCCGACGGCGGCACTGTTTTTGCGACCTGCCCCGGAACAACTGCTGGCACGTATAAGGAAGAAAAGTATCGTTTCAAGAATTTCATTCACTCGGAAATATTGGACGATTTTCGTAGTTTCCATGAAATTCTGTTGGAAGTGAATCCCTCGGCTCGCGTGCTGTTGACGGTTTCTCCTGTCTCTTTGGCCGCTACAGCGACGGATGACCACGTTCTTGTTGCGAACACTTATTCCAAAGCGACATTGCGGTCTGTCGCTGGAGAATTGAGCAAGAGCCTCCGCGAAGTCTATTATTTTCCATCCTTTGAGATCATTACCAATCATGTAAACCGTGGATCCTTTTACGATCCAGATATGAGAAGTGTGAACAGATTTGGCGTAAACCATGTGATGGAACATTTCTTCAAGGCGCTCCCCAGTGGCTTTGAGGGTTCATCTCGGGAGAAAAGCGTGCCAGAGGCAGAGGCAATCATTTGCGACGAGGAAAAACTCGGGAATTTCCAGACGCAAAGCTAGCAAAGGGATACGCAAAAGGTTGACCCGCAGCATTTGCCGTGAAATGCCCCCCGCATTTTTCGGTAACCCGGTCGGGGATGTGAGCGAAGACCCCCTTGGCACTCCACCGCTTCCAGCGGTTATCCAGGGTCTTCGAGGGCCATACCCCAAGGCGCATTGCGCCACAGCGAGCCATTGCGATGGACCAAGACTATGTCGCTGAATACGCGCCAATCATCGGCGCGGGGATTGCCATGGCTCATTGGTAGCAAGGGCCGCAGCCGCCCTATCTGCGAATGGGGCAACCAGAGGAGATTGCTCATCACTTCGTTTTTTTTGCAGAGGCTGAATCACGCTGTGAGCTGATCATCGTGATCTTGCAGGAGCATGCGGCACTTGCGGATCTGCGGTGAGCGTATCGCGATTGCGGCCAAGACGTATCTCAGACCTCAACTGTATCTACAAATCACCTAAAACGACGATATCCGAAGATATCCAAAACAAAAACCGACAATTGACTTTAGATTGTGGCGGAGAGGGTGGGATTCGAACCCACGGACCCCGTGAAGGGTCAACGGTTTTCGAGACCGCCCCGATCGACCACTCCGGCACCTCTCCGCATTGGATGTGATCATCGTGGCGGGTTCCTATCCGCCCTTTGCGGCGCGTGCAAGACCCCAAACACACTTTCTGAAAGAGAATTCGACAAGCAATACCCCGCCACTCACACAGGCGTGCGCCCAACCGCCTTGGCAATCGCAGAAGAAGCCCTTAGCTCTAGGGCAACTAAGTGCTTCGAACTGGATCAGATGATGCTTTTGCGCCCAATCGTCCTTGCCCTCGGCCTGACCCTTCCGGCTGCTGCGACCGTCGCCGAACAGATGCCGGCCCCGCTTTTGGTGCAGGCGGCAGCAATCGACCCGGCCATTGCGGCCTTGTCAGATGTCATGCAGATGGAAGACATCATCGCCGTGATGCGGGATGAAGGGCTGAAATACGGCGCTACGCTGGAGGAGGAGATGTTCCCCGGCCGTGGCGGCGACCGTTGGGAGGCGACGATTGCCTCGATTTACGACGGCGCGGCCATGCGTCGTGGCTTTGACACCGGGATGTCACGGGAATTGGCGGGCGATGCGGCGGCTATCGAGCAGATCGCGGCCTTTTTCGGCTCGGACCAAGGGCGAAATGCCTTGCAGCTGGAAATCGCGGCACGACGCGCCCTGCTTGACCCCAGTGCGGAAGACGCGGCCAAGGTGGCTTGGGAGGACATGCTGGCCGAAGATCACCCGCGAGTCGCTATGCTGAAGCGCTTTGCGGAAGCCAATGACCTGATCGAATCGAATGTCATGGGAGCGCTGAACGCCAATCTGGCTTTTTACAAAGGCATGGCCGCGACCGGGGCTTTCCCCGACGAGATGACGGAAGAACAGATGCTAAGCGACGTCTGGTCGCAAGAACCAGAAGTCCGCGCCGAGACAGAAGACTGGCTGTTCCCGTTCCTTGCCTTGGCCTATCAGCCGATGTCGGATGCCGATCTGGAAGCCTACACTGCCTTTTCCGAGACAGAAGCCGGCCAAAAGATCAACGCCGCGCTTTTTTCGGCTTTTGACGATGTGTTTACAGACATTTCCTTTGCCCTTGGCGAAGCCGCAGCCCGGCAGATGCAGGGCGAGGATATTTGATCAGGATCGCGGCGCCTAGCGCCACTGGCCGATCAACTGAAACCCCGCCCAAGCCCTTGGGTGGGAGGGGCTGTTGATCATCGGGGCGCTTTCTTCCTGATCCAAAGACGCAGCGCCTCGGGACAACAAGTCCTCGATCTGGGTTTCGTCGAGTCGCAGGAATTCGATCTGCGTCAAGCGCAGCGCATCGGCGCGGCGCTCTCCTGTCGACAGGTGGTGATAATAGCGTTGCATGAACAGAGCGGTCGAACGGTCTGGCACGGGCCAAAGTGTCGCCAGAACAGTTCTGACCCCTTCGGCATGCATGGCCGAGGCAAAGCTTTCCAAACCGGCGCTGCCGTCCAAGGCCGTCTGGCAGGCAGACAAGACCAGAAGATCAATATTGGACAGGTCGTATCGGCCTTTACGGATGCCCGATTTCAGATCGGCCATCGAAAGCGTGTCGCCCGTTCCAAGCAACAAGACCGAACGATCATCGCGATCACGAAGGTTGAAATGGGAAGCGATGTGAAGGACGGGGGCGCCGCTGTCCAAGGCATCGGCAAAGCCGGTTTCGTTAAAATCGGCATTCAAGCGTATTCGCCCGGGAAGGATGCCCGCGCCTGTCGCCTCATCGCGCACGATTGAGCGCAATTCGCTGGCGACATTGGGCAGAGACGAAAACCCGGCTCCGCCATCCGAGGCGCCCAGGGCCTGAATGGCATCCATCTCGACGGGGGTTTCGTCCAATAGCAGATCCTTGCCTGCTGGCATGAAGGTGACATAGTTGCGATCTTCCAAGAGCCATTTCTTGCCGTCATGCAATGCACCCAAGGGAACGCGGCGCAGCGGGGCATCTAGCGTCAAAAGCACATTCTCTGCTTTTGACATGCGCAGGACGTCTTCAACCGCGGCCCAGACTGTCGCGTAGAAAAGCTGTTGCTGCTCAAGAGGATCGTCCGCCGACAGCCCCTGCAAACCGTTGCGCAATTGCGCCACCGCCGTTGCCAGTTCGGGCTCTGGCATGTCTAGGGCGATATGTTCGGTACCTTGATCGGTGACAATCAGGAAATGCGTGCGGTCCGGCAGGGTCAAGGAGTAGACGCTGGCGGTTCCGGAAAGGCGTTCAAGACGGCCCTGCAATCGACGCAGGGCGCGGGCCGACACTTCGGAGGCCAGTTCATCGGCCAGTTCTGCGGTCGCGCCTTCTTCCTCATCCACCCGCTCTGCCAGCACATCGCCCAGATCATCAAGGGAAAGCGCCAAGGCTTCCTGCGCCTCTTCCAGCCGGAGTTGAAGCGCGGCAGCATCGGTTTCCTTGCCATCCGCCTTGGCCTGATCAAGCTGCGCCCGCAATGCCCCCATGTCGGCAAGACCAAGCCCGGCAACCCGTGACACCATTGCCTGTTCTGCCGGGCGCTTGACCACGTCGGCAAAGGCATCGCCCGACAGTTTCGTATCGTCCTGCCAGAATTTGTAGGTCTCGAAATCCGCAAGCTGGGTCAGCGTCGCCTGCGCTTCGTCAAGTTGACCGGCCTCGGTCATCAGGCCGGCAAGTGCACGATATTGATCAGCAATCGCGTCGCGAAAACAGCTTTGCATGTCTTGCGGCAGCCCAAGCGTCGCGCGGCGCGCCCCTTGCAGGGCATCCATCGCCCCTTTCGCAAAGGCGAGCCCCTTCTGAGGCATGTCCATTGCATAAAAGGCCTGCGAGGTCTTTCGCAGCACACAGGCGCGTTCCATGTTGTAGATCAGACTGCCCGAAAGGTGCCGGGTCAGGTCGTTGATCTCAAGGGCTGTCGCGGTTGCCTGCAAAAGCGCCTCGGTTGACGCTGCCAAGGGTTCGTCTCGGCGGCTGTCTAGAAAGACCGGATAGGCACGCACCGCGCCCGAGGTGATCTTTCCCGCATCGTAGTCACCAAAGTAGGTCATGACGCCATCTTTCTCGCGATAGAGCAGCTTGTATTCGTTGGTGTATGACCGCTTGTTGCGCTCTCCCTTCGCCCGCGATTTCTTGATCTTCATAAGCAGGTAGGCGAAGTGGGCAAAGGACCGATCCTGTTGCATGGCATGGTTCGAGTTCTGCTTCGCCTTGTAGGCTGCCAGAATCTCTTCCGCGACCTCTGCCGCATCCAAGTGATTGGTTTCTTTCGTCGATTTGACGACATACCGCTTTTTCAACGGATCATAGATCCGCGTGTGCCAATACGGCGAGCGCCAGGTCTTGTAGATCGTGAGACCGCGACGCAGGTGCTTGATTGTTTTCTACTTGTTCGGGGATTCTTCCGTCAAACCAGTGACTTATCCGCAGTGTCTAACTGTGTCTAAGTTTAGTGTGCGCAGAAACGCTTGGCAAAGACTTCGGTAAGTTTTTGATTTATTTGATAAAAGTGGCGCCCAGAGCCGCACCGCTCTTTGCAGTCTATTTATCTGATTTATATGTATATTTTTAATTCAATTTCATCCGATACCCCCATCAATACCCCCACAGCTTCTGACTGCGCTGGTACGAGTGCTGTATGGGACACTTGAGGAAGGCCTGATCATGTCCATACGCACATCCTTGACACGATTCGTCACGACCTGCGGCCTTCAGGTTATGAGGCGGACCAAAAGGAGAACGCCGGACCCTTAGATTTCAACCACTTACGAGCCAACTCATTGATCTCGCTTGATTACCTTGCCGCTCTCAACCGCAACCGACGGGCACGACCGTAGCCCAAACCGTGAACGAGGTAGGTTGCTCGGTTGACCTATTGTTGACCCGGAAACCCCGCCTGAGCCGCTGGTTCTTGCGATCCACATCTTAGAGCAAGACAGTCACGTCGTTCTCCGATACATGGCAAGATCGGGAAACGTTGGGCTTCCTGGAGTCCAAAGCTCGACACTTTCCGAGTGAAGCTCATAGAATTCCCGATCGACCGTCACACGCACCGCTTGAGGCAAGAAACCATCGGTGAACCTGTAGTCCTTCGCGTCCAGCTTTACGGCTTCTGTGCCGCGAGGCAGCAAAGCGGGTCGATCGAGAACAGCCTTCAGGTCCGACAAGTTCAGGGCAGGCTCAGAGCGAGGCGGAAAGGTGAGTTCTTCGTCGGAGAAGTCATCAAGGTCGATCGATGCCCCCTCTCCCAACGAAAGTTCAGTCTCCAGACGGCCCAGCGCCTCGTCGCGACGCGCGTCATCAGTCGTCGCCTTCGAAAGAACGGTTTCTTCGATTAGCTTTGGCAACCTGGTCAAGATCGGCTGTAGACCACCAACGACACTCTCAAACACGGAAATCCTGCTGCGCAAGGCGCGATAGACGTCAGCCTCGACCGTGTCTTCGTAGTGCAGATTGACGATACGAATATCGGAGAACCGCTGCCCAAGTCGATCGATGCGGCCGATCCGCTGCTCCACTCGCATCGGGTTCCAAGGCATATCGTAATTTATCAGCGCCCCACAGAACTGGAAGTTCAGCCCCTCAGCCGCGGCGTCAGTGCAAACAAGGATTTCCGCACGACCTTCCTTGAACCTGCGCTTGACCTCGTCCCTTGAAATGAGGCTCCAGGCGCGATCGGACCCTTGCACTTCTCCGCCGCGTCCAGAGAAGCACATCACTGAATACCCCGCAGCAACGACTTGATCGCGCAGATAGTCCATGGTGTCTGTAAACTGCGTGAAGACCATCACCTGCGAATAGCCCGAACCGTTCGGCAAGTTCCTTCACCGTCGGCGCCCCGCGGGCGGCCTTGCGGGTATCGAGGGGGTCTTCCCCACGATCGATTTCGCGGATCAGGCGCTTGGCTTCATCCCGGGCGGCCGTGACCGACCATGTCGGCCAGACGCCGATCGTGAAGCGCTTCTGCTGGCCTGCAATCCGATAGATCAGGACGAAGCCCTTGCGCCCGGAGGTGTAGACGCAGAGCCCAAAGCCCGGGGTATCCTCATCGAAGAGGACGTATTTGCGGCTGCCGATTTCGGCCGCCTTTACAACACGTTCAGAGAGTTTTGCCTTCATGCGACGCTCCTTTCACCCGCAGTCAGCGACGACCCGCGGCGCGGAGCAATGTCTCATTCGGGACAAACCGGCGCAGAGGCGGAAACCGGCGGAAAGGTCCGGGGAATTGCGCCGGTCAGAGCGGCGCTGGGCGGGGTGCTGGCTATTCGGGGCGAAGTCTGCCCCAGAAGCCTCTGATCTTCTTGCGGATTGTCGAAGGATCAGGCGAATCCCCGTTGACCGACCGGCCGAGGAACCATTCGACCATGTCGTCGATCAGCTCCTTCTGCTTCTCAGGAAGGCCCTTGTCATGCATCCGGCAGATGATCTCGCAATAGAACCCGTCCCAGTCGTAGCGGGATTGTGCCCCGGGGCCCGACACAACCCGGCGCACCAGGTTGTTTTCGTCCTCAAAGCGTTCGATTTCAGCGGCCGTTACCAGCACGTCACTTGCAAGAACCTTCACGCCTTCAGAAGGATCGATGATCTTCAGCGCCTTGCTGCAACTGGGAGGGCGGGCGCGGCGGATAAACACATGCCGTTCCGCATCGCCATAGGACCGAAACAATGGGCGCACCGAAGCAGGCGCAATCACCGCCCAGCTGGCTTCGGTCCCATCTTCGAACTCGACGTCAGCCAAAGCGATCCGAAGCTCGAGCTTCTCGGCGAGAGCCCAGTCGAGGATCTGCAAGTGCGTGCAATCCCAGCGGGCGGCAAGATCAACCACAGAATAGAAATCCCTGGGCGGAAACCCCATCACCTGCCTCCCGTCACCACCCTCCTTTTTTCCGGCCCCTGAACGCATAGGGGCCGTGCACCTCGCCCTTCCGGGCGCGGCGACGTTTCGGCGAATCTGTTGTGAACTGCTCCCCTTCAGATTGTCATAAACCTGTCGCCAAGCAAGCCGGTTGCGCGGTGCATTTCGCCGGTTGAACTACGGTCCAGCGTGACCGGCGTAATTCCCTTTTCCTTTCCGCCGGTTTCCGCCTCTTCGCCGGTCCCTGCCCTGTGCTTGCCTCTCCTGGCCGATGACCGGCCCCGATCCCCGGGGCGGCGGCGCGAGGAGAAACCCATGGATACCAATCACTTGAAGGACGCAGGCGCCGATCCGGCGCTCTTGGATGGCTGGCTTGATCGGGCGGAACTAGCCCGGCAACTGGCCCTTTCGGTCGACACGTTGCAGCGCTGGGAAACCCGGCGCGTGGGGCCGCCCTGCGTGCGGGTTGGCCGCAAGGTGCTCTACCGGAAGGAGGCCGTCCGCGACTGGTTGCGCGATCAGGAAGCCCGCAAGACCGGCCAGCACAAGGCCGTGGTCGGGCGGCGCTGAGATGGGGGCGCAGATGATCAAACTCACCCCTGAAGGCCGGTTTCCGGTCCCTGCGCTGATCGCCGAGGCCCAGCGCGAACTTGACCTGCGCCGCCAGTTCTATTGGGCCCGGGTGCGGGCCGGAAAGATGCGCCAGGACGACGCGCATCTGCGGATCGCTCTGATGGAGGCGATCGTGAAGCGGCTGACGGTGACGGCAAGCTCATGAGCCATCGAGCCACCAACTGGGCGATCCAGCAGCGCGGGCTTGCGCCTGCGACCAAGCTCGTCCTCTGGCATCTCTGCGACCGGCACAACCCGGACTACGGGTGCTTCCCGTCGCAGGACCAGTTGGCGGCCGATGCCGAAATCTCCCGCGCCAGCCTCAACACCCACCTCGACAAGCTGGAACAGGCCGGGCTGATCCGTCGCGAACGGCGCCTCGACGATGACACAAAACGCCAGCGGACGACCCGGTACTTCCTCGGCTTTGAGGATGAATTTGCCCCAAAGCCATGTCCAGATTCTGGACATGGTTCGACCCCAAAGCCGTGTCCAAATTTCGCGAAAAGCCGTGTCCAGAATCTGGACACTAACCCTGTAAGTAAAGAACCAGTAATTACTACCGCGCGTCACGCGGGCGCGACGCGCGAGGGCCGGGTCGAGGTTTCGGCTGACGACGAAGGCCCCGATCTCGACGCGGCAGAGGCCGCCTGTCTGGCCGCCTGCGGCGAGGGGATGACCCAAACCGCCAGGGCGGCGATCACTGGCACCACGGCCACGATCGGCGCTTGGCTGAAGGCAGGCTACGACCTCGAGTTGGACGTCCTACCGGTGATCATCGAACGGACGGCCAAGCCCCGAGGCAGTCCGATCCGGACGTGGGATTACTTCAGCCAGGCGATCGCGGCACGCCATGCCAAGCGGATCGCCCAAGCGGCACGGTCGCAAGGGGCTGGAGAAGCTGGCGCTGGCCCTGCCGTGGCACCCGGAGGCCCAGCCGTGAGCCCTGAGGATCGGCTGGCGCGCCTGGCCGCCTGGCTAAACTCGGGCACCTACGTGCCGCCCAGCGCCGTCACGAACACCCAGCGCGATGCGCTCTTGCGGGCGGGCCTCGTCACCGAGGCCACCCTGCGCGTCCACCAAATCTACTAGCCCGAAGGAGCCCCCATTGCGCCTGACGCCCCGCGAGATCGAGGATCGTCTCGAAGAAGCCGCCTACACCCTGAGGAACCTACCCGAGAAGGATCGCCCCCGCGGCTATGGCAATTCTTGGCCGCCTGTCGTCCACGACGCGAAACACGCCTACGGCTACACACCGGAACGGCCGATGCGGGTGATCCCCAGCGCAGCCGCCATCAGCCGAATGGAGGAATGCTTCGACTGGCTCCTGATGCTGAACCCCGAAGACGCCCGGATCGTCTGGCTCCGGGCCGAGGGCGCCCGCTGGCGGCAGGTGTGCATCAGGGCCGGGGTTGTGCGATCGACGGCCTGGCGGCGCTGGGTGGCCGCCCTTCTGACCATTTCGAAGAAGCTAGAAAAGCTAGATAAATCAAAGGGCAAAGGCAAGGGCGCAAAACCCCTCACCGCAAGCGCCCGCACAACCCCGCGCGAAAGCGGGGCGGACGCCGACGACAACCGGCCCGATCCGTCGAACTTCGGGCGCGACACTTTCCCGGGTTTTGACGCATAAAGAAGGCAAGATGGCGAAGGGTGCAGGCGACGGATCGCTTCATTCCACGCCCTCACCCCTGCTCCCGCCGCCGCTCTTGGGCCCGTCCCCCCGCCTTAGGTTCTCCCGGAAGGGAGACGTATGCGGGGGGCCTAGGCGCGTCTAACCGCTAGTGACAGAACAAAAATCTGGGTCCGCGCCCTGGGTGCGCGCTTTGGGTGCGCGGGTGCGCACCTGAGGCCGCTCCGCGTACGTCTGGAACCCACGCAAGGCCGCATAGGCGCGCCGCGACAGCCCCATCTTGCGACATTCTCCAATTAAGTCAGTGATTTGGACTTGCTCTTCGGATGGTCCCGGCAATGTCTGCGACACCTTGAAACGGAGGTTCCCGATGCCTGCCAAGACCCACGCCATCACCGGTCACGAGGCCAATTGCCTCGCCGCCGCCGACCACTTCATCGCCTGCCGCGGGTCGAAACCCGCGACCCGCATCCGCGCCCGGTTTGACCGGATCGATCAGGCCGAGGCCTTCGCCGCCACCTTCGGCGACAGCCGCACGATGATCTACGTGGTCACCACTGAGGGCCGCTCCGCTCACATCAAGAACGCCTGAAGGAGGCCCCGATGTTCACCAACCTCTCCGCCGTCCAGATCAACCGCCTCGCCCGCCGCCTGAGTGGGACACCCTAGGGCCGCAGCGTCGGCTTGGCCGCGGCCAGGATGCCGACATCGAAACGATACCCTGACACGGCGAGCTACCCCTGCCACCCGACGTCTCTGCCGCGACCGATGCCCGTTTTCTGTCGACGCCGACCGCACCGGAGTTGGACCTCGAACTGGCGCACTGCAAGCGCGACGTCTGGCTGAACTTGCAGAGTGCATAGCAGCCGACCCAGTCGCCGAACTCGGGGCCCTGCCCGATGCCCCGAAACTGATGCAGATGCCTTATCTGCGTCACAATCTGACGGGGATATCGGAGGTCACAGTTGAACTTCGCTAACACCCTCCGGGGCGATGAGATCACTGTCGCACAGCGCGGAGACTGCCGCCCGGTCCGACTGGGACTTTGTTGACATGTGGTCCGAAACTGGAGCCTGTCCACCGATGCCAGCCGTGTCTTGAACAAACGCAGGTGTGTGCAGATGTATTTGTCTTGCATCAACTGCTTTCAAAGCGGACCGTCTGGGGAAGCTTCTGGAAAACTCGAACAACGGGCAAGTTCAATATTCATAACTGAACCAAAGCTTGCGCAAGTGCCACCGGGCCAGGACGGATGTCCGTCAATCGGGCGAGAAAAAATCAGAGCGTCGGCTGAAGGCATGCCTTTCTCATGATCTCTGCACAGGCCGACCTTCGATTTGTGAAAGCGTCAGACCAGCGTGGCCTCGGTGGCGGCCCGCAGTTCGGCCTCGGTCACACCATCGGCCAGTTCGACGATTTTCAAACCACCCTCGACCACATCTAGCACACCCAGATTGGTGATGATGCGGTCTACGACGCTTTTACCGGTCAGGGGCAGGGTGCAGGCTTTCAGCACTTTTGTCTCGCCATGCTTTGAGGTGTGGTCCATCACCACCACAACACGGCCCACGCCCGCAACCAGATCCATCGCGCCGCCCATGCCCTTGACCAGCTTGCCGGGGATCATCCAGTTCGCCAGATCGCCGTTCTCGGCCACTTCCATCGCACCCAAAATCGCCATGGCGATCTTGCCGCCCCGGATCATCGCGAAAGACTGCGCGCTGTCAAAGTAGGCGGTCTGCGGCAATTCCGTGATCGTCTGCTTGCCCGCGTTGATCAGATCGGCATCTTCCTCGCCCTCGAACGGGAAAGGCCCCATGCCCAGCATCCCGTTTTCCGATTGCAGCGTGACCTCAACCCCCTCGGGGATATAGTTCGCAACAAGGGTCGGAATGCCGATGCCCAAATTCACGTACCAACCGTCCTGCAACTCCTGCGCCGCGCGCGCGGCCATCTGATTGCGATCCCATGGCATTATGCTTGCTCCTTTTTGCGGACGGTGCGCTGTTCGATGCGCTTCTCGTGCTGGCCTTGGATGATGCGGTGGACATAGATGCCCGGCAGGTGGATGGTATCGGGGTCCAGCGAACCGAGCGGCACGATTTCTTCAACCTCGACCACGCAGGTCTTGCCGCAGGTCGCGGCAGGTACGTTGAAATTCTGCGCGGTCTTGCGGAAGACAAGGTTGCCCGACGGATCGGCCTTCCACGCCTTTACAATCGCCAGATCGGCCACGATCCCGCGCTCAAGGATGTAATCCTTGCCGTCGAGCGTCTTCACATCCTTGCCCTCGGCAATCACTGTGCCCACGCCCGTCGCGGTGTAGAACCCCGGGATGCCCGCGCCACCGGCCCGCATCCGTTCCGCCAGCGTACCCTGAGGGTTGAATTCCAGTTCCAGCTCGCCCGACAGATACTGTCGCATGAACTCGGCATTCTCGCCCACATAGGACGAGATCATCTTCTTCACCTGCCGCGTCTCCAGAAGCTGGCCAAGGCCAAAGCCGTCAACACCGGCGTTGTTCGACGCAACCGTGAGACCCTTCGTCCCCGCCTCACGGATTGCCGCAATCAGCAATTCCGGAATGCCGCAAAGCCCAAAGCCACCGGCAGCAATCATCATCCCGTCAAACAGCAACCCATCAAGCGCCACTGCCGCGTTCGGATAGACCTTTTTCATGCTGCAACTCCTGACTTTACTGTGCCCGGCTGCGGCAGGCCCAGAATGCGTCGCGCCTCGGCCCATGTGGCCACAGGGCGGTTGTTTTTCTCGCAAATATCGGCGGCCCGGCGGACCAAGGCGGCATTGCTGGGGGCCAGACGGTCGCGGTCCAGACGCACGTTATCTTCCAGCCCCGTGCGGGCATGACCACCCGCCGCGATGGCCCATTCGTTCAGCGTGAGCTGGTTCTGCCCGATCCCAGCCGCGCACCACGCCGCATCCGCCCCGAACAGGCGTTTCACGGTGTGGATATAGTAATCAAACACATCGCGATCCACCGGCATCGCATTCTTCACGCCCATCACGAACTGCACATAGGGCGTCCCCGCAAGCAGGCCCTTATCCGCCATATCCTTCGCTTTCAGTATATGGCTCAGGTCAAAGGCCTCAATCTCGGGCTTGACGCCATAGGTCAGCATTTCCGAGGCCAGCCATTCCACCAGTTCCGGCGGGTTTTCATAGACGCGCGTCGGGAAATTGTTCGACCCAACAGAGAGCGAAGCCATATCGGGGCGCAAGGGCAGCATGCCCCCCCGCGTCTGGCCCGCGCCTGACCGGCCCCCGGTGGAAAACTGGATGATCATGCCGGGGCAGTGTTTTTCCAAACCTTCCTTCAGACGCGCGAATTTCTCGGGGTCTGAAGACGGGGTCTGATCGTCATTGCGCACATGGGCGTGGACGATGGTTGCCCCGGCCTCAAAGGCCTCATGTGTCGATTCCACTTGTTCTGAAACAGTGATCGGCACAGCCGGATTGTTGGCTTTGGTCGGCAGGCTGCCAGTGATGGCCACGCAGATGATGCAGGGTTTTGACATAGGTGTTTCCGTTTTCATCCGCGCCCCGGTTTGCAATCCAAAGGGCGCGGTCAGGGGTCAGGACAGCGGCGCAGTTTGTTGAGGTGCCGCGCGCAGTTCGATCACGCGGCGCTCCTCCTCGGTAAAGAAGCGCCACGGCGCCTCTTCGATCTTGTGGCGCGGACCTCCGGGACAGGGTTTATCAGCGTACTTGCACATGGCTCCTCCTCCTCGTGCAATGGCGGGATCAGGCGGCGGCGGCTCGCGACCGGGTCATCTTTTCCAAGGCCGCCACAAAGAAGGGGCGGAAGCCTTCGGGATGCTCGCTCATCGGGAAATGGCCCAGCTCGTCCATCACCGCGATGGTCGCCCCCGGAATGGCGCGCGCCGTGCGAGCGGCATCTTCGGGTGTGCAGGTCAGGTCATAGGCCCCCACCAGCAGATGCACCGGGGTCTTGCTGGTATTGATCTGGCCCAGACGGCCAATCAGACTGTCATCACGGGTGTAGAAACTCAGGTCGCCGCGGAACACGCCCGGCCCGCTTTGCATGAACATCCACAGCGTATTCCAGCGTTCAGATTTCGGCGCATAGGGTGAGATATTGGCCGAAACCAGCGCCGCCCCCATCTCTCCACCATGCGCATCAGGGCGGTGGAACCAGTCGATATCATACCATGCAGGCTGGAAGTCGGATGCCTCGATGGCGATGAACCCGCTGAACTTGTGGCCATGCAGCGCCGCGAGTTGCAGGGCAATGCGCCCGCCCATGGAACAGCCTGCCAGAATAGGACGGTCAAGGTCGAGACCGTCGATCACAGCCAAAACCGTTTCGATATAGGCTTCGGTCGTCAGCAGGTATTCCTGCGTCTCGAACCCTTCGGGCGGCAGGGATTTGCCGTGCCACGGCATATCAAAGGCAATCAGACGGTGGTTTTCGGTCACGCTTGCATCATTCATCAGATGCCGCCACTGGCGCGTATCGGCCCCGGCGGTGTGCAAGCACAGAACGGGGCGGCCCTGCCCGGCCTCTTCAAAGTAAATCCGGCGGGGCGCGCCTTGGATGGTGACGGTCAGATACCGCCCGATGATCGGCTCAACGCTCATGCCGCCAACTCCTCTATAGCGCGGCCAAGGGCCAGAACTTCCTTGAAGAACCGCAGGTTCTTCACAAGCGTCAGGATATCGCCGTCAATCCGGCCCCGGCCGATCTTGACCAGACCAAAGATGTCATGAAACCCCGGCTTGGGTCGGGCCTGCCAGAATTTGGCCAAGGCCTCGCCATCGGTCCGCAAGGCAAAACGCCATGGCGTCTTGCGGCTTGGCCCTTCGACCACGCTGTCCAGACGACCCTTTTCAAAGGACAGGTAAAACTCTTGCCCATCCACCTCGATCAGCACGGTTTCACTGAACAGCCGCCCCAACCGCAGCAAATGCGGGGACGCATCCAGCGCCTGTTGAATTTCTTTGAAGGTGTCGATCACCGTTGCCTCCCGCCTGTTCGATCTGAACGAAAGCTGGCACAGGAAGGCGGCGCCCATCCATGCCGCCGCAGGTATGAGGCGATACCATTTCCCCAAGGGTACGCACAAACACCCTCTTTTTTGGCGAGAATGCAGGTCCGCACGCCTGCGGTATCACCCGATACCGCTGCAGGCATTGGGAAAAGGCCGCGTTTCGGGAAGGGTCAGGTCAGTCGGCGGGGTAATGCACCCCCCAACGAAACCAGACTGCCAGGAGGAGGAGAGAACCCATGGGCATCGTCAATCAGGACAATATCACCGACGTCGTCGTCGCCAGCCTTGGCAAGCACGGCACCGTGACCGACCGTCAGCGCGAAATCATGACCTCGCTGATCAAGCACCTGCACGGCTTTATCAAAGACGTAAAGCTGCAGCACGACGAATTCATCGCCGCCTGCCAGTACCTTGCCCGCGCTGGCAAGCTCTGCAACGAAAACCGCCAGGAATTCATCCTGTTGGGTGACATTCTGGGCGTCGAGGTTCTGGTCGATATGATGACCAACCCGATCGAAGGCAATGAAAGCGAGTCGACGGTGCTTGGCCCGTTCTACCGCGAAAACCCGCCGGTTCTGCCCAAGGGCGGCACCACGATCCAAAAGCATTACGACAACGAAGAAACCGCCTATTTCGAAGGGTACATCAAGGACGAGAGCGGCAAGGGCATTGCCGGCGTGACGCTTGACGTCTGGGAAGACGCGCCGAACGGCATCTACGAAAACCTTGACCCCGACCAGCCGGAATACAACCTGCGCGGCCGGTTTGAAACCGATGAGAACGGCCACTACGCCTTTGTCGCCGTGCGCCCCGTGCCCTATCCGATCCCGGAAGATGAAACCGCGGGCGAGCTTCTCCGCTTCATGGGCCACCACCCGAACCGCCCCGGCCACATGCACTTCATCATCTCGAAAGAAGGCTACCGCCCGCTGATCAGCCAGATCTACGACGCGGACAGCAAGTGGCTGGAAGAAGACAGCGTTTTCGCCGTCAAGCAAAGCCTGATCGGCAAGTTCAAACCGGCTCCGAAGGAGCTGGGCACTGACCTGCACTTCGAATTCGACTTCACGCTGAAAGCACAAGCCGCCGTCCGCGCCGTGGCTGCCGAGTAAACGACCCCTACCTCCCTGTCGACTTCAGGCCCCTGAGTTTCGGGGGCCTTTTTTTCTGTCCAGCGACGGATCCATGGGCAAAAAGCCATGAGATCGCCGATCAATAACTCCTTCGGGAGAGCGCCACAAAAGGGCCACCATGTCGGATAATCTTGGGTAGGGATTGATCCGAGAGGCATAAATGAACTCAACGCCCGACTTCGATGTGCTTGGCCAGCATGTCCCAATAGAACCGATGAGGTCACTAAGAGCCGTTGCATTGTTGCGTTTGCTACTCGTACTGCTCGCCCTAGGCGTTTGCGTCGCGCAAATCCTTCAAATCGGCGTTTGGTCTGCGCTTGTTGATCGTGCAGTTATCCTCTTGGGCCTATCGGGCGGTCTGGGTCTCTACTCGGACAGCATTGAAATTGTCTGGCGAAGATTGGGGCCTTTGGGGCGTTTCGTTACCTTGCTTCTTACCCTCATTCTCGTCGCCGCGTCAGTTTTGAGCCAGGGCAACCAAATTCTGCACAGCGTCGCCGTGCTTTGGGTCATGCTTATCTTGGGCTCAATGGCCTATGGCTTGGTGCACAGTCTCATCGACCCGTTACGCGCCTTAAGGTTCCGGCAAATGAAAAGGTATCTGCGCACGCTGCCGAAGGAAAGGCGGCGCGATATGCACAAACGCCTTGAGTTGGACTTTCAAACGCTAATCGCCGAAGGTTTCCGGTGATGTCCTAACTGTCTTGCATTGTCGACGCTGTGGCTTCGGACACGCGACGCGCGAACCGAGGCTGAAGAGTCGATCAACCTTGTAGAATTTCAGCCATCTCTCCCCCCTTCTTTCAGAGGCCTTTCCCCAAATCCTAACTTGCCCTAACGTCCCTCAAGGGGGAGGACGGCAGGATATGAACTTCAAGCAGTTGACGTATTTCATTGCCGTGGCCGAGGAGTTGCATTTCGGTCGTGCGGCCGAACGGCTGGACATGGCGCAGCCGCCGCTCAGCCGTCAGATCAAGCAGATCGAGGAAGAGCTGGGCGCGATCCTGTTCAACCGGGGCCGCAGCGCGATCTCCCTCACGCAGGCAGGCGAACGCCTTCTGGCGCGCGGCAAGTCGATCCTTGCCCAGCTTGAAGATACCAAGCTCGAGGTCCGCCGTCTGGGCCAAGGGGCCGAAGGCCGCCTGCGGATTGGGTTTGTGGGCTCGGCCACCTTTGGCATCATGCCCAATATCATCAAATCCTACCGCGCGAATTACCCCGAGGTGAACCTCAGCCTGATCCCGATGAACAACGCGCAGCTTCACCGCGCCCTGATCTCGCGCGAGTTGGACGTGGTCTTTGCCCGCCCGGCGCTGCAAGATCCGGAATTCCTGACGCGGGAACTCTTGGAGGAAAAGCTGATCCTCGCCCTGCCCGATGTCGTCGATACCGGCGGGCGGTCGGTCGCCAAACTGGAACGGCTGATGACCCACAATCTGATCCTTTACCCCGAATACCCGCGCCCCAGCTATGCGGATTTCGTGCTGAAGGCGATTGAAGATGCGGGCTTCAAAGCCCCCCTGCGCATTTGGTGCATGGATCTGCAAACCGCGCTTGGTCTGGTTGCTGTGGGTGAAGGCGTTTGCATCGTGCCGGAATCCGTTTCAAACGCCCCGCGCAAGGGCATGAAGTTCTTGAAAATCGAACCCGAGATTGCCCGCACCGCCCTGTCGCTGAACTATCGCCTCGATGAACAGGGGGTGCATGTGCAGAACTTTGTGAAACTGGCGCAAAAGGTCGCGCGCAAGGTCATCTGACCGGGCGGCAGATTTCTCCGCCGCCCCCTAGCTCAGACACCCAGCCATTCGTGTTGAACCTGCGCATTGCCACGAATCTCGGCGGCGCTGCCGGTCCAGACCACTTGGCCCTTGCCGACCACCACCACGTCATCGGCAAGCGAGGTCGCAAAGCCAAAATTCTGCTCGACCAAAATCATCGACAGGCCGGCCTCTTTCAACTCTTTCAGCTTGTCATGGATCAGCTTGACGATGATCGGCGCCAGCCCCTCGGTCGGCTCATCCAAAATCAACAGGCGTGGGTTCATCAAAAGCGCCCGGGCAATCGACAGCATCTGCTGCTCTCCGCCCGAAAGCTGCGTGCCGCCATTGTCCAACCGCTCGCCCAGACGTGGGAATAGGGCCAAGACCCGCTCCATCGTCCAATCCGCCCCGGTCCCGCCAAACCGCTTGGCGGCGATTTCCAGATTTTCCCGCACGGACAGTGACGGGAAAATGTCTCGCGTTTCCGGCACATAGGCGATGCCCGCCTTCGCAATGTCAAAGGGGCGCGCGGCAATCGGCTTGCCCTCATAGACGATCTCGCCCGATTTCAGCGGCAAAAGACCCATGATGGTCTTCAGCGTGGTCGATTTCCCGGCCCCGTTGCGGCCCAGAATGGCCAGCACGCGCCCCGCCTTCGCCTCCAGCGACAGGCCATACAGCACTTGCGTCTCGCCATAGCCCGACTGGATGGATTTCAGCTCAAGCATCTTCCCAGCTCCCCAGATAAATGTCCTTGAGCAGCTTCGATCCCCGCGCCTCTTCGGGCAGGCCGTCGAACACCACCTCGCCATAGTTCAGAACCGTGATCGTATCGGCCACGTCAAAGGCCAGATCCATGTCATGCTCGATGATGAGAAGCGTCAGATCGCGCGGCAGGTTGTTCAAAAGGTCATGAAACCCCTTCGACATTTCCGGCCCCACGCCACTGGTCGGCTCGTCCATCAGCAGAACCAAAGGCCGGGTTGCCAAGGCCACTCCCACCTCCAACTGCCGCCGCACACCGTAACTCACCTCGGACACGCGGGCATGCAGATAGGGCATCAGGTTCACCTGCTCGGCAACCTCGGCCACAATCTCGCGCACCTCGGGCTTGGCCAGACTGTCCGACCAAAGTCGTGTTGCATGACCGGTAAACAGCGCCGCCGCGAGGCCAAGGTTCTGCTCCACCGTCAGCCCATCGAACAAGGTGTTCTTCTGATAGCTGCGCGACAGACCCCGCCGCGCCCGCTTTGCCACCGGCAGCGCCGTCACATCCTCACCCGCCAGATGGACAGACCCGGCATCCGGCGTCAATTCGCCAACCAACTGGTTGAACAGCGTGGTTTTGCCCGCGCCGTTCGGCCCAAGGATCACCCGCCGCTCGCCCCTCTCCAGCTTCAAGGAGACATTTCGCGTGACATGGATTGCGCCGAAACTCTTGCTCAGATTGCGTGTCTCAAGCATCGTTTGCCACCCCTTCCCCTTGCTGTTTGCGGGTCGCATCGGCCAAGCGCCGCTCGATCCTGGAACCCCACCGCGCCTCGACCCAGCCGAAAATCCCGTTGGCTCGGCTCATCACCACGGCGATCAGAATGACGCCCACGATCAGGTGCCAATAAGTGGTGATCGCGCTAAGCTCATGCTTCAACACCACAAAGGCCACCGCGCCAACCATCGGCCCCACCAACGTGCCAAGCCCACCAAGGATCACGACGACCAGCGCCTCGCCTGACACGGTCCAGCCAAGCAAACCGGGCGAGATGAACATGGTATGCTGCGCAGCCAAAGCCCCAGCCAAACCCGCAATCATGCCAGACAGGCCAAAGACATCGGCCTTGACCCGCCAGACGGTCAGCCCCAGCGCCCGCATCCGCTGTTCATTATGCATGACGCCGGAAAGCGACCGCCCCAGCCCTGACCGCAGGATCAGAACCGACGCGCCATATACCGCCGCCAAAAGTGCAAGGCAGAACAGCGCGAAGGCGCGGCTATCGTCCAGATCAACCCCAATCCACGACAGGTCAAGCCGCGAAATCCCGCTGATCCCGTCATCCCCACCAAGAACAGGGGACTCAAAGACATAGGAATAGGCCATCTGCCCAAAGGCCAAAGTCGCCATGATGAAGTAAATGCCATGGCTGCGCGAACAAATCGCCCCGATGATCCATGCAATCACGCCCGACACCGCAACCGCCCCGGCCATCGCCAGCGCAGGCGCAATGCCCGCCTGCCCCGCCAGCAGCGCAAAGGCATAGGCCCCCACGCCCATCAGCGCCCCGTGGCACAGCGAGACCATTCCGCCAAAGCCCGCAACGATGTCCAGCGCTAGCACCAGCATGGCAAGGATCGCAATCTCGGTCAGGATCTCCAGCCCGAAATATTCCGCCGTCAACGCCTGAAACAGCGCGCCCGCCGCCAGCAGGATCAGAACCGCGTAACGAAGAGTGTTATGTTGAAACATGGCTTATCCTTTCGCCGGAAACAGGCCGACTGGCTTCACTACCAGCACGGCGGCCAGCAGCGCATAGATCAGAACCGAGGCCAATTGCGGAGCCATCACCGCGCCAAAGGTCTGCACGAAACCAAAGATCAGCGACCCGGCAATCGCGCCTTTCAGCGACCCAAGGCCACCGATCACGATCACGATCAAAGTCGGGATCAGGATTTGCAGCCCCATGTCAGGCGTCACGCTCAGCAGCGGTGCAGCCACCGCCCCGGCAAGACCTGCCAGCGCGCAACCCACACAAAAGACGATGAAAAACAGTCGCTCTACATTGATGCCAAGGCAAGCCGCCATCGCATCATTGTCCACGCCCGCGCGGATCATCGCGCCGATCTGCGTGCGGCCAAGAACAAAGGCCAGTGCGGCAAAGATCGCCAGACCAAGGGCGATGATGAACAGCCGATAGGTCGGATATTCCACACCAAACAGCGCAACCCGCCCCGCCAGCACCTGCGGCACCTCGATGGCCAGCGCCAGATCGCCCCAGAAAATCCGCGTCAGGTCCAGCATCGCAAAGATCAGACCAAAGGTGACCAGAACCTGCGCCATCGGCCCCGATTTCCGCATCCGCCGGATCAGCCCCGAATACAGCAGCACGCCAACCCCGGCCACCGCCACAGGGGCCAGAAAGAACCCGGCCCAGTATCCGCCAAACCCCGCCAGCGTCGCCGCGAAATAGGCACCCAGCGCATAAAGCGACCCATGCGCCAGATTGACGAAATGCATCAGCCCGAAGATCACAGTCAGGCCAATCGACAGCAAAAACAACAGCATAGACAGTTGCAGTGCGTTCAGCCCCTGCAAGCTCCAAAATCCCAGATCAAACGCCATGGTTGGTCCTCCCCAAGCCAAAGCCCGGCCACATCGCTGCGGCCGGGCCAGTTCTATCAGTTGGTGATGGCAGGCATCTCGCAGCCGTTCGCCGGGTCCGCCTCGGCTGGCAGTGCCGCCAGAACCTTCTGCGTCAGACCACCCTCGCCCGCGACGGTTTCATAGACATAGATCGGCTGGACGACGTTGTTCGTCGCCGGGTCGATCGACAACTGACCACGCGGGCCTTCGAACGACACCGAACGCAGCGCGTTCGCCAGCGCTTCCCGGTCCGCAGCCCCAGTCTTGGTTGCCTCGATCAGCGCACGGGCGGTGTCATAGCCCTGCACGGCATATTCCGAAGGCACCCGGCCCGTCTTGGCCTTGAACGCCTCGGCAAAGGCCACGTTCGCGGCATTGTCCAGCGTCGGCACATAGTGCAGCGCAGTGATCACGCCCTCCGCCGCCGGACCTTCGGCCTCAACATACAAGGACGAGGTCAGGAAGCCCGAGCCATACAGCGGCAGATCGGCTTTCAGACCAAAGCTGTCATATTGCTTGACGAAGGAAATCGCCTCGCCGCCCGCATAGAACACGAACACCGCTTCCGCGCCACTGGCCTTGGCCTGTGCCAGATAGGGCCCGAAATCCTGCGTCTTCTGGAACGGGGTGAATTCTTGCCCGACGATCTCGCCACCCGCCCCCGTAAAGCTGGCGGCAAAGGCGTCGATCATCTGGCGACCAGCGGCATAGTCGGGGGCCAGCGTGAACACCTTCTTGATGCCCTGTTCCGCCATCCATTTGCCCATAGGGCGGTTGATCTGCCCATTCGAGAAGGACATGCGGGTGATGAAGGGGGAGCATTGCGCACCCGTCGCTTCGTCATTGCCAGCATTGGCCACGATAAGCGGAACTTCCGCGCCATGCACCAGATCGCGGACAGCCGCCAACACGCCAGACGAGACGATGCCCGCCATAACGTTAACTTCATCCTGCAAGATCAGCTTCTTGGCCTTAGCAAGGGCGACCGGGGGCTTCACCTCGGTGTCTTCCTTGACGATCTCAAAGGTGGCGCTGGTCTCAGCCCCAAAATGCTCAAGACCCAGATTGAACCCGGCCTCGATGTCATTACCCAGCGCCGCATAGACGCCGGAATAGGGCAGCAAAAGGCCCACTTTGATATCTTCGGCTGTTGCAGGCAAAGCAAGGCCGGTGGCAAGCCCAAGGGCCGCCAGTGTCGCGCGTTTCATGTGTATCTCCTCCGGTTGTTAGGTCAGCCCCGCCTTGAGGCCTAGCCCAGGTCTCCGCCCCCCACGGGCACCGTCACGCCCGTGATGTAGGAGGCATCGTCCGACGCCAGAAACAGGATCGGTCCTGCCTGTTCGTCGAGCGTTCCGTATCGCTTCATCAGCGACGATTGGATCGTCTGATCAACGATGGTCTTGTACCAATCCTCGCGCTGCTCCTCGGCAGCGTTCGGATTGCGCGGCACCACGCGCGGCGGCGCCTCGGTTCCCCCCGGCGCGGTGGCCACGACGCGAATGCCGCGCTCGGCCACTTCCCAAGCCAAACTTGCCGTGATCGCATTCACCCCGCCTTTTGCGGCGGAGTAGGGCACGCGGTTCAGACCACGGGTCGCGATGGATGAGACATTGACGATCACACCCTTGCCCTGCGGCAGCATGTGTTCAATCGCGGCGCGGCAGCAGAACAGCGTCGGGAACAGTGACCTGCGCACCTCGGCCTCAATCTGATGCGGCTCATAATGCTCATAGGGCTTGGCCCAGATCGTGCCGCCGACGTTGTTCACCAGAATGTCAATCCTGCCCCAGAGTTCGACCGCTTTGGCGATGCCTGCGGCACAACCGTCCCATGTCTCCAGATCGACCGAGATCGCCTCGGCCACCCCCCCCGCCGCGCGGATGGCATTCACCACCTCATCCCGTGCAGGCGAGCGGTCGACGATCAGCACTTTCGCACCCTCACCTGCCGCCCGTTCGGCCACACGGCGGCCAATCCCTTGCGCGGCCCCGGTGACGACCATCACCTTGCCTTCAAAGCGGCTCATGCGGCTTCTGCCTTTTCTTCGGTCGGGTTGAATTTCTCATAGTAGAAATTCGCGGGCTCTACCCCCAGCTTGCCAAAATGCGCGCGCACGGCATCCACCATGGGCGGCGGACCGCACAGGTAAACATCACAATCCCCACCATTTAGATCGCTGGCCGAGACATGGTCGGTGACAAACCCCTTGCGGTCATGCGCCTCGTCGGCAGCGGCCAGAACCGTGATCACCGTCACATTGCCAATCCGGTCAGCCAAAGCCTGCACGCGGTCCAATTCCACCAGATCGGCGGCGCGGGTCACGGCATAGTACAACGTGATCGGATGATCCGACCCCGTTTCCGCCACCTGCTCCAGCATCGACAGGAACGGCGCCAAACCGGTGCCACCCGCCAGCCAAAGCTGCGCACGCTCCATCGGCCGCAGATAAAACGCCCCCATCGGCCCCGTCGCGGTCAGGGCATCACCGGCCTTTGCGCGGTCGGACAGATACGTGCTCATCACTCCACCCGGCAGGTTGCGGATCAGAAAGCTCGCCTCCGTCGCGCCGGGGGCGGACGAGAAGGAATAGGACCGATGCCGATCCGTGCCCGGAACCGTCAGGTTCACATATTGCCCCGGCAGAAACCCGATGGGCTTGGCCAGTTTCACCCGCAACCCGAAAGATGTCTCCGACAGCCGGTCCACGCCCACGACTTCGGCCGCAACCGCCTCGGGCGCGGTCTTGCAGATGGCCGATGACGCCGGAACCCGCACCACGCAATCTTCCTCGGGGATCATCTGGCAGGTCAGGGCAAAGCCCTCGGCAGCCTCATCCTCGGTCAAGGATTCGTCCATGAAGAATTCAAGCTGATACTTGCCCTTCTCGACAAAGCACTTGCAGGTGCCGCAGACGCCATCGCGGCAATCCATCGGCAGGTTGATCTTCTGGCGAAAGGCCGCATCCGTGACCTTTTCGTCGTCGTCGCATTGGATGACGCGGGTCACGCCATCCTCAAAATTCAGGGCGATATTAAAGGTCGTCATGGCATGCTCCTCCCTTGGCCGCGCTCCCCGGATACGGGGCGCGCGGGGGCTGTTTCCCTCCCGGATAGGCCCGGATCAGATGTGATAGACGTCGATCACGTGGTGGATATGATCGTTCTTCAGAACCACTTTCTTGTTGGTGATCAGGGGCTTCGGCCCGCTGGTATCGATCGTGTAGAAAGAGGTTCCCCAGTGCTGGTCGGTATCGCCATAGCGATAGCTCAGCGTGTGCCAGTTGAACCGGACCTTCAGTTCCGACCCGTCACGGCTCACCACCTCGATATTCGACAGGTTGTGGTTGGTGCGCGGTTCCGGCAGCGAGGTGGCCGACGAACGGTCGGTCTTGATGCGGAACACGCGGTCCTCGATCCCCTGCTTGTTGGGGTAATACATCAAGGACATCTCGTTAGCCGGGTCTTCGGTCAGGGTGTCATAGTCATCCCAGGCCGGCATCCAGAACGGGCAGTCCTTGTGGTAAAACGAAAGCCAGGTATCCCAGTGGCGATCATCCAGAGCGCGGGCCTCGGCGTAAAGAAAGGCCTGAAGCGCGTCAAAGGTCATCGACTGCGTGGCGGGGCGTTCAAGGGTTGTCGTCGTCATGTCCATTTCCTCCCCAATCACTCGGCAGCGGTCTGCACAGCGGCAGGCGCGGTTTGACGTTCCTTGGCAATCGCCGCGCCCATGCGTTGCGACCAGTTGCTGTGCTGGATCACGAACAGGCCCTCATCCTCGGTCCGCGCGCCCGACAGAACCGGGTTGATCCCCAACTCTTTCGCGTCGGCATCCGGCCCCTTGATCCACTGGGTCGCCCCACGGGTCAGGTCGTTCCACTGGGCGTGGGCAGCACCTGCATAGCCGCGCTGGGTGGCACGGAATTCCTCGGTATCATCCGGCGTCGCCATGCCAGAAGCGTTGAAGAAATCCTCATACTGGCGGATGCGGCGGGTGCGGGCTTCTTGGCTCTCGCCCTTCGGAGCGATGCAATAGATGGTGACTTCGGTCTTATCCACGCTAATCGGGCGGAACACCCGGATCTGGCTGGAAAACTGGTCCATCAGGAAAACGTTGGGGTAAAGGCACAGGTTGCGCAGCACGCCCACCATCCAGTCGGCTTTGGTCTTGCCGTACTTTTCCGTCCATTCCGCCAGACGCGGATAGTTCGGGCGGTTGGTCGGGTCAGCCCACTGCGTCCACAGCAGAATGTGCCCGTTGTCATAGGCATGGAAACCGCCGCGCTGCTTGTTCCACTTGCTGGCGTCGGTGGCCTTGATCTGGTCTTCCTTGCCATCATCGGTGCGGTGCGCCGTGGTTGCGACATAGTTCCAATGCACAGCCGAGACGTGATAGCCATCTGCGCCGTTTTCTGCCTGCAGCTTCCAGTTGCCGTCATAGGTATAGGTCGAAGACCCACGCAGAACCTCCAGACCCTCATCAGCCTGATCGACAATCATGTCGATCATCTTGCAGGCCTCGCCCAGATATTCCTTCAGCGGCGGGACATCTGCACTCAGCGACCCGAACAGGAAACCGCGATAGTTCTCAAAGCGGGCAACCTTGGTCAGGTCATGGCTGCCATCCTTGTTGAACTGCTCAGGATAGCCCGCGCCATTCGGGTCTTTCACCTTCAAAAGCTTCCCGGTGTTGGAAAAGGTCCAGCCGTGGAAGGGGCAGGTAAAGGTCTTCTGGTTGCGACGCTTGAACCGGCACAGCTGCGCACCACGGTGCGAACAGGCGTTGATCAGCGCGTTCAGCTGACCGTCCTTGTCGCGGGTGATGACGACGGGGGTCCGGCCCATGTGCAGGGTGAAATAATCGCCGATATTCGGGATCTGGCTTTCATGCGCCATATAGATCCAGTTGCCCTCGAAGATGTGCTTCATCTCCAATTCGAACAGGGCTTCATCGGTAAAGATATCCCGGCGGCAGCGGAACACACCGTTTTCCGGATCGTCCTGAATCGCGCCGCTCAGACGCTGCTCGAAAGCATCGAGAATGGGTTGGGTGAACATGTTGGTCCTCCTCCTGACAGCCGTGGCGCATCCTCCTGCGCCGTGGCGGGTTACGGTGTGCGCCTGGCGTTATGCCCCGGCGACAGCTTTCAAAGTCCGTCCGCCATCGCGGCGGAAAAAGGCGATCTTGTCGGCATCCAGCGTGGCGCCAATGCCCACGCCCTTCGGGATTTCCACACAGAAATCGCGATAGGCGATCGGGTTGGCCAGAATTTCGTCGGTCAAGAGCAGCGGGCCAAAGAACTCGGTCCCCCAGTCCAGCCGTTCGATGGTTGCGAACAATTGCAGCGCCGCCGCCGTGCCCAGACCGGTTTCCAGCATCGTGCCGCCATAAAGGCCCAGCCCCGCCGCCTGCGCGATGGCGATCACCTCGGACGCCCGCTTCAGGCCCCCAGACTGCGCAACCTTGACCGCAAAGACATCCGCCGCCTTGGATGACGCCACTTCCAGCGCATCCTCTGGCCCGTTCAGCGCCTCATCGGCCATCACGGCAATCTCATAGCCCGCGGCCAGTTCCGCCATCGCCCGGCGATAGCGTGCGGGCACCGGCTGTTCGACCAGCTCACAACCGGCATCTTGCAGACCCTTCAGCCCCCAACGCGCATCCTGCAAAGACCAAGCGGTATTTACATCCACCCGCACACTGGCGGCATCACCAACGGCCTGCTTGATCCGCGCCACATGGGCCACGTCATCCTTCACATCGCGCTTGCCGATCTTCAGCTTGAAGATGTTGTGGCGGCGCGTTTCGATCATCTGCAATGCCTCGGCAATGTCCGTCTCCGAATTACCCGAGGCCAAGGTCCAGGCCACCGGCAGCCGCTCGTGCACCGCGCCACCGAACAGTTGCGCGACCGAAACACCCAGCCGCTTGCCCAGACCATCCCAAAGCGCGATCTCCACAGCCGCCTTGGCAATCCGGTTGCCCTTGACCAGCTTGTCGACCAACTGGATCGCACCGTTCACATCATCGCCATTCCGGCCAACCAGCGCCGGGGTGATATAGGTATCAATCGCCGATTTGATGCTTTCTGGGCTTTCCGCGCCATAGCTCAGGCCACCAATCGTCGTGCCCTCGCCAATCCCTTCCGATCCATCCGCAAAGCGAACCCGAACCAGAACGGCCGTCTGGGTCCGCATCGTGGCCATCGACAGCACATGCCCCCGGATGGTTGGGATATCGAGGATCAGGGTCTCGATCTGGTCGATTTTGGTCACTTGGCTCACCGCATCTTCTGGTTTTCTTGAACCTGAAATTGCCCGTTTCATGTGGATTCTGTCGATGATTGGCAGGGTCTCGGGTGATACCATTTCATGACAGTCCCGCTGCTTCACCCTCCGCCACGCCCAAATGAAAACGCCGCCCCAACAGACGTCGGGACGGCGTAAAAGATCAATAATTCCAGATGGCTGCCTTAGAAGTCCACTTTGACAGCAATACCCTTTTCCACTGCCAGATCGACAATGGCCGCCGCCACGGCAAGGTCCTGCAGGCCGACCCCAGTGCCATCAAATAGCGTAATCTCTTCCGCGCTGGACCGCCCCGGATGCGCCCCGTTGATCACAGCCCCGATGGGGTTGATCTGCCCGCCCGACAAAAGCCCCGCTTTCACCGCATGCTGCGCCTCGCCAATACTGACCGATTGCGCAATTTCATCCGTGAACACCGTGGCACCCGCCACCAACGCGGCCTCCACCTCTTGCTTGCCAACCGTATCCGTTCCCATGCAGGCCAGATGGGTGCCGGGGCTGACATGCGCCGCCATCAGGCTGGGCGCAAAGGCCGAGGTGATCGTGATAATCACATCCGCCGCACGCATCCCATCCAACGACACAGCTTCGAACGGCACCCCCGCCCCTTCGGCGACCTTGGCGATATTGGGCAGCATCTCGGGGTGGTAATTCCAGCCGATCACCTTTTCAAACTGCCGTTGCTGCAGCGCCGCCCGCAACTGGAACGTTGCTTGATGGCCTGCCCCTACCATGCCCAAAACCTTGGCGTCAGGCCGCGCGAGGTATTTGATCGACACCGAACTCGCCGCCGCCGTGCGCAGCGCGGTCAGCAGATTGCCCCCCACCATCGCGGTGGGCTTGCCGGTATCAGGGTCAAACAGGAACACCGTGGACTGGTGATTGATCAACCCCCGCCGTTCAAGGTTATGCGGCCAGTATCCCCCGGCCTTTAACCCCAGATGCTGGCCCGAGCGATCAAAGCCGCCCTTAAACCCATAAAGCGCATCCTCATGGCCCAGCGCCTCACGCACGACAGGAAAGTTCCGCGCCTCGCCCCGCGCCATGGCGGCAAACACGGCCTCAACTGCGGCAAATGCCATCTCTGGGGTGACAAGTTCTGCAATGCGGTTTTCTGGGACGATCAGCATGGGGTGATCCTTTCCTTCTACCCCGCACATTCGCCTCAGGGCAAATCCGCCGGGGGGGGGTACAGGGGGTGTACGGATGGCAGACAGGGGGTGACATGTCGTTTTTCCCCCTGTCCGCCCGCTTTTCAAAGACGATCAGTAGGCGCGGCCACGGGCCGAAACGGGCCAGACCACCTCAACCTTGCTGCCCCGAACACCGACATACCAGTCATGGACATTGGCGGTCGGGTCACAATGCCCCGG
Source organism: Thioclava sp. FR2 (assembly GCF_051200875.1). Classification (GTDB taxonomy): domain Bacteria; phylum Pseudomonadota; class Alphaproteobacteria; order Rhodobacterales; family Rhodobacteraceae; genus Pseudotabrizicola. Next base: position 3,855,407 of record NZ_CP195191.1, on the reverse strand, counting down.
AACCAGACGCAGCTTTTCACCCACCTTCAGAACGCCCTCTGGGTCGGCAATGACACCATGTTCGTCTGAGCATTTCACATAAGTTACATCGCTGCGGCCAAAGATCGTGGGCAGGCCACTGTCCACCGACTGCGCCTTCAAACCCGCATCGCAGATGGCCTTATCGGCCTTCGCGTGGCTCATGACCTGCGTCAGGATAAAGAAGGCATTTTCCCATTCTCCTTGGTCAATCCGCTTGCCGTCCTTGTCCAGAATGCGGCCATAGTCCGCATCCATGAAGGCATAGGAGCCACACTGCAACTCATTGTAAACATTCGAGTTCGACTCGAAGTAATAGCTGCCCGTGCCACCGCCCGAGACAAGCTCCGGCTTCAGCCCAACAGCCTCCAGCGCGGCCACCGCTTCGGACACCATGGCAATCGCGGCCTCCAGCTTAGCCTTGCGGTCTTCGTACTTGTCCATGTGCTGCATGGCGCCCTGATAGGCCTGAATGCCGGTGAATTTCAGTCCCGGAGCGGCATCAATCGCCTTGGCAATCGTCACCACTTTATCGGCCCCGATCACACCACACCGGCCCGCGCCCACATCCATCTCGATAAAGCATTCGATGGTCGTGCCATGCTTGACTGCCGCAGCCGACAGATCAGCGACGTTGTCGATATCGTCAACGCAAACGATGATCCGCGCACCCAGTTTCGGCAGACGTGCCAGACGGTCAATCTTGGCCAGATCGCGGATTTGGTTCGACACCAGAACGTCCTTGATGCCACCACGAGCAAAGACCTCAGCCTCGCTAACCTTTTGACAGCAAACGCCAATCGCGCCACCCAGCCGCTCTTGCAACTTGGCCACATCCACCGATTTGTGCATCTTGCCATGCACCCGATGCCGCATTCCATGGGCCTTGGCGTAATCGCCCATCTTCTTGATGTTGCGCTCCAAAGCATCCAGATCCAGCACAAGCGCAGGTGTCTGAATATCGGCCGCATCCATGCCGGGCTTGGCCGGAATGTCAAAACCCACCTCATAGGCGTCGAAATCAACCATGTCTTTCATTTCAAAATTCCTCTCTCAGCCCTGCATCCAAGGCAATCTATCCAGATCGACGTTTCCGCCAGTGATGATGATCCCCACGCGCTTTCCGCAGAACGCATCAGGGTTTTTCAGGACCGTGGCCAAGGGCACCGCGGAAGACGGCTCCATCACGATCCGCAGATGCTTCCAGATCAGCTTCATCGCATCGACGATCTCGGTTTCCGACGCTGTGTAGATCTCGGACACATGGTTCGACACGAAATGCCACGTCAGGTCTTTCAGCGGCACCAAAAGGCCATCGGCAATCGTCTTAGGCGCGTCATCGGCAATGATGTAACCGGCCTTGAAGCTGCGATAGGCGTCGTCAGCCTGCTCCGGTTCGGCCGCGATGACCTTGGTTTCGGGCGCAAGCGTGGACAGTGTCAGGCAAGTGCCTGAAATCATGCCGCCGCCGCCGATTGGCGCCACGACCATATCCAGGCCCCCGGTCTGCTCCATGAACTCTCGCGAGCAGGTGCCTTGCCCTGCGATCACGCGCGGATCGTTATAGGGGTGGACGAAATCACCCCCTGTCGCGGCCTGCACCTCGGCAAAGGTCGCCTCGCGGCTGGTGGTCGAAGGCTCACATTCCGTGATCACCCCACCATAGCGGCGGACCGTGTCCTTTTTCGCCTGCGGGGCAGTGCGCGGCATCACCACATTGCAGGGAATGCCCCGCAACATGGCCGCATAAGACAGGCAAGAGGCGTGATTACCTGAGGAATGGGTGGCCACGCCCTTTTTGGCCTGGTCTTCCGAAAGACCAAACACCGCATTCGCAGCCCCACGCACCTTGAAGGCACCCGGTTCCTGAAAGTTCTCGCATTTGAAGAACAGCTGCGCACCCGTCAGATCATCCAGATAATCCGACGTACGGACCGGGGTGCGGCGAATGTGCGACGCAATCCGCTCATGCGCGGCCAACATGTCGTCATAGGTTGGAATATACATCACGCCACCTCACGCAGCACGGGCTTGGCGCCCAATGGCCCAATGGGGAAGGCAGAGCCCCCGTTTACAACCGCAGAGGCATGAACCTTTTCGGCAATCATCTCTGCCGTCACGGCAGACAGGGTCCACCCCAGATGCCCGTGGCCGGTGTTATAGAACACGCGGGAATGCCGCCCCTGTTTCACCTTTGGCATCATGTTCGGCATCATCGGGCGCAAACCGGCCCATGGGATCGCATGTTCGGTGCTGACACCGGGGAAAAACCTCTCACACCATTTGACCAAAGGCCGAATACGATCATCGCGAATATCAAGGTTATAGCCATTGAACTCTGCCGTACCGGCAATGCGGAACCGGTCCTTGCCCAAACGGCTGGTCACAATCTTGGCCTCATCATCCAAGAGGCTGATCCAAGGCGCGGCCCGCTGGCTGTCCTCATCATCCAGCCGGACAGTGATCGAATAGCCTTTGACCGGATAGACATTCACACGGTCGCCCAGCGAGGCACCAATGCGACGGCTTTCAACTCCGGCACAAATGACAATCGCGTCAAAGCGTTCGGTCTGGCTTTCGTTGTTGCGGCTCCAGGTGATCTGCACGCCGCCATCTTCCAGCCGGATCGCATCTACATCGGTGCCAAAACGCAATTGCGCTCCAGCAGCCTCAATCGCCTTGGCCAGCCCGGTGGTATAGCGGTGGATATCGCCAGTGAAATCGCTTTCCGTGTAATAGCCGCCATGGAATTTACCACTCAAAGCCGGCTCAATCTGCCGCACTTCTTCGGGCGAAACCGCACGACGCTGCAGGCCGCCTTCGGCCAGCAGTCCGTTCACTTTGGTCGCGTGATCGAATTCGGCCTTATCCGTGTAGATATGCAGGATGCCCCGGTCTTCGCAGTTGAAGTCGAACCCGTGACGCTCGGCTTTTTCCTTCAACAGTCCGCGTGCGGCGATGGCCATGCGTGTGGTTGCGACCGTATTGTTGCGGTACTGCGGGATCGCGCCGATGAATTCCGCCATCCAACTGTATTTGTGCCAGCTTGGCTTTGGGTTCACCAACAGCGGTGCCCCCCGCGTCAGCATCCATTTCATGCCCTTGAACACGGTGGCCCAACGGTTCCAAGTTTCCGCGTTCGAGGCCGAAAGCTGCCCGCCATTGGCGAAAGAGGTCTGCATCGCCGCATAGCGGTTGCGGTCAAACAACGTGACCTCATATCCCCGATCCATCAGGCTAGAGGCCGTCGTGACGCCGGTGATACCGGCGCCGATCACTGCAATTCTGGTCATGGTTCCCTCCGCGACCAAAGGTTTCACCCCGCCGGATGACGGGCCTAGTCCCCTCTGTCGCGGGCATTGCCACACTTCAGATCGCCACCACGAACGCAGTCCTTTTGCCTGAGAGTTTCCGGGGGGTTGCTCCTTCGGCGCTGGTTGGCTCCAGCCTCTCCTACGGTGGTCATTTGGCTGCACTCTTCCTAAGCCCGAGTCGCGCAACCTGTCAATATAATTTCATATTGAGATTATTCTTCGGCCCCGACTGTAAGCGCCTGCCGATACTCTTCAGATGTCACCCAAGCCCCGAGACGGGCAAGAATTTCGTTCAATGCCCGCAGCTCCTGTACTGACAGCGGGTCCGTCAGAACGACTTCCAGCCGGTCAGACAGCGCCCGCGCGATTTGGCGCGTAGCCTTCCCCTTCTCCGTTGTGCTCAGCTTGAAAACGCGGGCATCCTCTGCCGAATTTTGCCGCTCGATCAAGCCGGATGACAGCAGCCCCTGGATGATTCTTGACGTCAAACTGCGTTCAAAACCAGTGGCTTTTGCGATTTCGGCAAAGGTTGTTCCCGGTTGATCGTCGATCAGCCGCAATACGCGCAGGTCGCGGATACGGCAGCCCGTCTCGCGCAGAAAAATCCCATCGTTTGCTAGGATCGCTTCTTGAGCCACGATGTTGAGCTTGTAGGTTAGGCGCTCATTCCGAAAGGTCTTTTCCTGCGGCATTCTAAGCCCTCCCAGACTGAACCCAAAAGGTATCGCACCATACCCTGATTTTCTCGCCAGTTAGGTTTATCAGAGGAGTCGAGTATTAAACAAGTCTCAATCGCCAACATTCTTATGCTGAAACAGAAGTGGCTCGCATGTTCTCTGCTTGGTATCAAGAAAACCGCAAGACCTCTGAAGGATGGCTGGAACAGCTGCACCAGTTTCCCGAGGTGGGTTTTGAAGAGGTGAGAACGGCCGCTTTTGTGGCCAGCATCTTGCAGCAGTACGGCTACGATGTCGTCACCGGCATTGGCGGAACAGGCATTGTCGCGACGCTGCATGGTAAGGCCACTAAGCAACCCGGTGGCCGTACCATAGCATTTCGGGCAGAGCTTGATGCCTTGCCTATGACAGAAAAGACCGGCGTTGGTTATGCCTCGACTATGCCGGGTAAATTCCACGGATGCGGGCATGATGGTCACACCGTCACGGCCTTGACGGCAGCGGCCTATCTTGCCGCGCACCGCGACTTTGATGGCACGATCCGCTTTATCTTTCAGCCCGCCGAAGAGTTGCTGACAGGCGCACGCGCCATGCTGGCCGATGGATTGTTCGAACGCTTTCCCTGCGACGAGATTTACGCGCTGCATAACCTGCCCGGACTTCCAGCCGGCAAAGTGGGCATTCCTGCTGTCGCAGCTTTGGCCTCGGCCGACGACATCGACGTGACAGTTCGCGCCAAAGGTGCCCATGGATCCATGCCGCATACAGGCACCGATGCCATTGCCGCCGCCGCACATTTTGTGACCTCGGCCCAACAAGCCGCCACCCGGCTAATCGATGCGCGGGATGCTGGCGTGATTTCCTTTGGCGTCTTTCAAGGCGGCACTGTGCGCAATGTGTTGCCCGATGAAGTCAGACTTCAGGGCACGATGCGCACGACTTCGGCAATTGTCCGGGACAGATTGGCTGACATGCTCTTGAACGCTGCAAGAGCCACTGAGACGCTTTTCGGGGTCGAGATCACATGTGAGGTCGCCAAGGTTGCGCCCGTCACTTTGAACACTGTGGAATGCGTCGCTGCTGTTCACGATGCGGCAACCCGCGTCGTTGGCGACGAAAACATTCTTAGCAATGCCCGCAGCCTGATGGCGTCCGAGGACTTCTCGGAACTCAGCGCCCGCGTTCCGGGGGCCTATTTCTTCATCGGCCAAAACGGCCAGATGCCCCACCACCCCGAATATGTCTTTGACCCAGACATCATCCCAATCGGAGCGGCGATCTTCACAGAACTCGCCAAAACGAGGACGAGCCGCGCGCTCTGTCACAACCCCATCCACTGACACCCAGCATCATCCCAGGGAGGAACCAGATGATCACCCTTACCACCAAAGCCCTGAAAGGCGCCGTTGCTGCAACGGCCCTGTTTGCCTCGTCTCTCACAGCGCAGGCAGAAACTCTGACCATGTCGTCCTGGGTGCCGCCGACCCACTTTATTCATACCGACTTTCTGGTTCCGCTGACCGAAAAGATCGCCGAAGTGACCGAGGGCCGCGTGACGGTCACGATCCTTCCCGCCCCGCTTGCCAGCCCGCCCCAGCATTGGGAACTGGCCCGCACCGGTGTGGCCGATATCACCTGGGGCAACTTCACCTATGAACCCGAGCGTTTCGTGTCGATGTGGTTCGCCGAGTTCCCGAATGCGGGGAGCAATGCCGAAGCGCAAAGCCGCGCCCTGTGGCGGACCTACGAAAAGTTCCTTGCCGGTAATGCTGCATTTGACGGCGTCAAGCTGCTGTCGGTTGGCATGTTCGGCGGTGGCCAACTTCACCACGGGTCTAAGGACATCACCTTGCCTGCTGACATTGCGAACCAGAAATTCCGTATGGGCGGCCCGATTCAGGAAAAGCTGCTGACCTCGCTTGGCGCTGTTCCTGTCGCGGCCCCGGCCACCAAGGCCTATGAAATGCTGGAAAGCGGCGTGATCGACGGTTCTCTGCACACGATGGAATCGGTCGTGAACTTCCGGCTGGAAGACGTCCTGAAGCACCACACGGTCTTCCCGAACGGTTTCTATGACGCAACCTTCTTCGTGGCGATGAACGGCGCGAAGTGGGATGGGCTGAGCGACGCCGACAAGGCCGCAATCAACGGCATCATCGGAGAAGAGTTGTCCGCCGCATGGGGCAAGAACTTTGACAATCAGGACCAGCCTGCAATCGACAAGATGAGGGCTGCTGGACACGAATTTGTCGAAGCGTCGCCAGAAATGATCGAAGCGGTCGATGCGATCTATGCTTCAATGGTTGCCGACTGGATCGTCGCCGCCAAAGCCGCAGGCGTTGCAGATCCGGAAGGCATGCTGGGTTTCTACAGCGAAACCTATGCCGCCTTGGCCGGTGAATAATCAGCACTGATCAACATCCGGGGGCGCGCTGCGCCCCCGTCATCTCGGGGAGGAGAGAGATCATGCTGTCCTTGGCATGGAGAATACGCCGAAGTGTCGAGACGGGCATGGCCGTCTTTTTGCTGGCAATGGTCGCCTTGACCTTCGCCGATGTCGTCGGGCGCCGCATCTTTGGCAAGCCGATTTATGGGTCGAACGACATAACCGAACATTTGATGGCCCTTGTCGTCTTTTGCGGTTTGCCACTGGTGACTGTCGCCGGGGCGCATCTGTCGATCGACCTCTTTGACAAACTGGTCAGCAAGCCCTGGATGGCGTGGTGGCGTGTTTTGTCCTCGGTTTTGGTGGTCGTTGTGTTGGGCGTCGTGGCGTGGCTTTTCGTCAAGCACGGTCTGAACGCCACCCGGATTTCCGAAGTCAGCCAAGCGCTGCGCATCCCACGTGGGCCGCTTTACCTGTTTATGGCCGTAAGCTGCGGCTTGTCCGCACTTGCCGCTCTCCTGATCGCCTTTTACGGGCCGATGGTTGATCCAAACGATGCCCACAAGGAGGACGCCCTATGATCGTCGGTTCCATCGCGATGGCACTGGCCATCATCCTTGCCTTCCTTCGTGTTCCGCTTGCTTTTTCCCTTATGGGTATTTCGGTGGCGGGCATTGGCTTTGCCATCAACTGGAACATTGCCTTCCAGCTTGTGCCACTGACCATTTCCGACGCGGTTCTTTCCTACGATCTGGCCGTCGTGCCGATGTTCATTCTGATGGGCAATGTGATCTCAAAGACCGGCATCGCCAGTGACCTGTTCCGGGCCGCTTATGCCTTTGTCGGCAACGTACGCGGCGGGCTTGCCCTTTCAACGATGGTGGCCTGTTCGGGGTTCTCGGCGGTCTGCGGCTCCAGCTATGCCACTGCCGCCACGATGGCGAAGGTCGCCTACCCAAGCATGCGGAAATACAAATATTCTGATGAACTCGCCTCGGGAACAATCGCCGCTGGCGGCACCCTCGGGATCCTGATCCCGCCTTCGATCATCATGGTGGTCTATGGCATTCTGACTCAAACCAACATCGGCGATCTCTTCGTCGCTGGCGTCGTGCCCGGGCTTCTTGGCCTTGCCCTTTACATGGCGGCGATCAGCTTTGTGGCCGCAATGAACCCCAGCCACGCCCCAAAAGGCGAGCGCACCCCTTGGCCTGAAAAGATCAAGACGCTTGCTGGTGTCTGGCCGTTCTTCCTGCTGTTCGGCCTGATCATTGGCGGGCTTTACGCCAAACTTTTTACGCCGACCGAGGCTGCTGGCATTGGTGCGGGCCTGGCGATCGTGATTGCTGCCTCCCATGGACGCCTGACTTGGTCCGTCTTGCGAGGCATCATTATCGACACAGCCTACACATCTGTATCGCTCTATACGGTTCTGTTCGGTGCGCTGATGTTGTCGAAACTCCTCACGCTCTCGGGACTTGCCAGTGGTGTGCTTGAGTTGGTCCAGTCGACAGGTCTTGAAGGCACAGCCCTGATCCTAGCCATCATGTGCGTGTTTCTGGTTCTAGGCTGCGTCATGGACTCGATGGCGATCATCCTAATCTTTGTGCCGCTGTTCGCACCTATCGTGGTGGCTCAGGGCTTTGACTTGGTTTGGTTCGGCATCATCGTAATCGTGGTCACCGAGATTGCACTGATCACTCCCCCTGTCGGCATGAATGTGTTCGTCTTGAAGGCTGTTCTGCCCAATGTCGCCATCGGGCGGATATTCAAGGGCCTTGTACCCTTCATTGCCGTTGATCTTGTCCGCCTTGGCATCCTGATTGCCTTCCCGGTCATCACCCTGTGGCTTGGAAGTCTGCCTTAACATTGAATGGGTCCCCGGACTGCCCCAATTTGGGGCACTCCGGGCTTGAACCGGGACGAGATTGCGCTTGAGGCTCTCGCTGAATTACAGATCAGCCCGCGTCGCGATTGAACACGCTCCTCATCGGTTTTCACGCGTTCTGGGTCCTACAGGGCTACTATCCCACTGGAATCGCTCCTGTAATTCGTCCGTTTGTTGGCCTATTGTTGACCTGAGGTTGGAAACGCTTAAGGCCGCCCGGAGGGGCGGCTGCTAAACTGTTGAGCTCAATCACCAGAGTGGGATGACCGCTTGAGTTAATCACGGGGGAATCCCTTAAGCCAGGACTTCTGATTCAACGTGGAGGCCAGCCTGTATGACCAAACCTCTTTCGATGGACATTCGCGAGTGCGCGATGGCGCGGCTTGATGCGGGCGAGACCGTGCGCGCAGTGGCGGACGCGTTGAGGATTGCGCCGTCAAGCGTGGTGAAGTGGTCGGGGCGCAAGCCCAGCCCAGGCTGCGTTGCGCCGGGCAGATCGGCGGGCATGTCCTGCCGAAGATAAGGGGGACGGATGCCGACTAGCCACGCGGCCGGATGCTGAATGGGCCTTCGCCCATGACGAGGGGCTCAGCTTCAAAAAAAACCGCGCTCGCCATTGAGCAGGAGCGACTGGAGATTGTATGCAGGCCCCTGGACCAATTGCGTATTTGTGCCGCCTCAGGTGCTCGTTTAAGCCGCATTCCGCTCGAAGGCGACCGGGTTTTTTCAGCCCAGTGCTGAATGCCGTCGACGCGGATTGTAGAACCCGTTGAGAACTGAAAGATAGCAGTCTCGGCTTGGCGGCGCGTTTCCCAAGATCTGCGCCTGATCACTCGGCTTTGATGGTCTTGAAGAAGGTTTCGACTGCGTTGTTATCGTAGCAATTCCCTTTCCCGCTAATTGACGCTTTGAAGCATGGTCACGCAGGATTTTCTGGCAGCCGTGTGAACAGTATTGGCTGCCGCGATTCCTGTGGAGGATGCGGCCCTTGGGCGGTAATCGCAGGGCAATGGCCATGTTCAGCGTCCGGGTCGCCAGATCGCGTTTCATCTGGTTGCTGACGGCCCAGTGCCTCCTTATCGTCCGTCCTCTCGTTGGGGCGGACTCTAGTCGCAGTTGGAGGAAAATCCTGTGGCAGGTGGTAATCCTCCCCATGGTTAAGGGGATGCGAAGGTAGAATTTTCTCGGCAAGATGGACGAGGAGATTCCGATGAAGAAGAGCCGTTTCACCGAAGCCCAGATCATGGGCGTGCTGCGCCAGGCGGAGGGCGGGATGCCCGTGCCCGAGCTGTGCCGTGAGCATGGGGTCAGCAGCGCGACGTTCTACAAGTGGCGGGCCAAGTATGGCGGCATGGATGCTTCCATGATGAGCCAGATGAAGGCCCTCGAGGACGAGAACCGGCGGCTGAAGCGCATGTTCGCCGATCTCAGCATGCAGGCCGATCTGCTTCGAGAAGCTCTTGGAAAAAAGTGACGCGGCCAGCTCAGCGCCGGGAGTTGGCCGAGAAGGCGGTGGCGACAAAGGGGGTCAGCATAGCGCTGGCCTGTCGTGCGTTCGGCGTCAGCGAGACCTGTTTCCGCTACAGCCCGAGGCGCGACGACGAGAACGAGCTGATCGCCGACCTGCTGGTGGGGCTGACCAGCGTCCACAAGACGTGGGGCTTCGGGCTGTGTTTCCTGCACCTGCGGAACGTCAAAGGGCATGTCTGGAACCATAAGCGGGTCCACCGGATCTACTGCGAGCTGGAGCTGAACCTGCGGATCAAGCCACGACGCAGGCTGAAGCGCGAGAAGCCCGAGGAACTGGCCGTTCCGGAGGCACCGAACCTGGCCTGGTCGATGGATTTCATGGCTGACCGGCTGGTGGATGGGCGGCAATTCCGGCTGCTGAATGTGCTGGACGATTTCAACCGCGAAGGCCTGAGCATTGAGGTTGATTTCTCGCTGCCCGCTGAACGGGTCGTAAGGTCTCTGAACCAGATCATAGAGTGGCGCGGCAAGCCCCTGGCGATCAGGGTCGATAACGGCCCCGAATATGTCAGTTCCACGCTGATGACCTGGGCCGAGAAGCAGGGCATCGCCCTGACCTACATCCAGCCCGGCAAGCCGCAGCAGAACGCCTACGTCGAGCGCTACAACCGGACGGTCCGGCATGAATGGCTGGACCTTTACATCTTTGAAACCATCGAGGAGGCGCAGCAGATCGCCACCGAATGGCTATGGACCTACAACAACGAACGCCCCAACATGGGCATCGGCGGCGTCACACCCGCCATGAAACTGAAAATGGCCGCGTGAGTTCTACGGTCGCGCCCCGTTAAAACGGGGAGGATTACCGGCGCTGGCCGCCACCGGCTCGATCCCGATGGCCTCCAGCCCGGCCTCGGTCGCGATGAGCGTGGTGCCGTGGCTGTCGCCAGTCTCGCGCCACATCGGCTCGCCGCGCCGCAGGTTGGCCTCGACTTCCTCGAGCCAGCCGCGGGCAATCATCTTGCTGACCACCATCTTGGCGGCGGCGCCGACCAGCCCCTCGGGCAGCGGCAAGGCGAGATTGCCGGGCCGGGTCGCGGCGCGGGACAGGATCAGGGATTGGGTGTCGGACGGGGTGGTCATCGGGGCCTACGTGGGCTCTGACGCCCCGCCAGTATCAGTCGGGAGAGACGGATATGCGCGGCCGCATTCCCCGTTCGGGCGACGCCTTCACGCGAACGGCGCTCTTCACCGCCGCTCACGTGATGCTGACCCGGTCACGGCAATGGACGGCGATCCGAGCATGGGGGTGCGTATAGCACAGCGCAGCAATCTGAAGAAGGCCAAGATCGCCGTGGCGAGGAAGCTGGCGGTGGTCATGCACCGAATGTGGCGCGACGAAACACCATTCCGTTGGGGCGCGGCTGCATGACCTGACCCATCACCGACCGGGGCGCGATCAGGCAACCCGGTCACTACCGGCTCTCGTCAGGGACGGGGATGAGGCGAAGGCCGCACGAGTGTCTGGGCTGCAAATGCGCGCAAATCCGCAAGCCCGCCGTTTAGCATGGTCCACCTCACCTTCGACCACCATTGTGCGGCTCGCCAACGTGCCGACCGCAGACAGAAGCATGACCCCAGACGAAGCAAGGAAGTGACCGATCAAGCTTGACAGCCACGTCCCGATTACAGAAAGCATTCGTCCCGCAGCCGACCATTAAAGCTCTCGACGAAGCCGTTCTGCATGGGCCTGCACGGCGCAATATAGTGCCACTCGATCTACTCCCACATGCGTTTCATCAGGTCTCGCTGGCTTGAAACCGGAATGTTGCAATATGCACTGATCGTCGTCACGACGCTGTCGTGGCCTAGGTTCATCGACCATGCCTTGAATGCGGCGGGGCCACTGCAAACTTCGCTCCCATGTGCCACGAGCATGTCACGGAAACTGTGAGGATTGACCGCGGGCAGGTCGGCGGCCTCAAAGGCACGCTTGACCACTTCGCGTACCTTCGCCGCATTCCCATAAGGCGAACGTGTCAAGCCAACCGCCGCAAAGGCGCCATCGATCAAACCCATTTGGGGCTTTGGAAACAGCGCATCGCTCGGCCCAAACAAATACTTGTCGCGCAGTACACTGATCCAGGCAGCAAGTTGGACGCGATACATTGGATCGACAGGGAAGAACCAGGTGCTGAAGGATTTCGCGAACTTCGTTTTCAAGTTGCGTGCATCCTGGTGAATACAGCCGTCAATCAGGTCAACGTTCCTGAGCCGAAAGGATGAAAGCGCTCCATCCCGTGCACCCGTTAGCATGAGCGTAGCGAAAATCGCCTTGTCACGCTGATCGAACATGGTCTCCTCCGGCATCAAGCGAAAGACGTGGCCGCACTGTTCCAACGTCGGAGCGCGCTTGAAACGCGACGCATGGGCAGTGCGTACATCCTTGGCGGAGAGATTGAAGTATTCCAGGTCCCGCCGCTTGATCCGAGATCGGTAGCCGGGTTGGTCGGCCAGCCAGTCGAAGAAATCCTTCACCGCGCGGAGAATGCCGTCGACCGTTGCCTTGGCAAGCGGGGCACCGGTGCGCGCGCTCGGCGTTTCATCCAGGGCCCGTTTGAAACTGATTGCCTGTTCGACCGAAAAATTTCGGAAGTCCTTGGCATCCGTATGGCGGCTGAAGCGATCGACGGCGTCCAGCGCCTTGTCGACCGTCTTTTCATCCGCGCGGCGGGCCTCGGCCTTCCAGCGCGCGTAGAGGCGCTTGACGCGTTCGTTTTTCTCGTTGATCTTTCTAGACATCGGCGTTCCTTCCAAAGTCAGGGATTGTGAGGGAGTTGAATGTCTCTTTCAGGGCATCCGCCGCTCGATAAGATTGACATCGAACAGACGTCGGATTTCCGTCAGCGCCCCTTCCGTCGCAAAGCGATACATACGAGATTCACAGACTGCGCAGAGGGCTTCTAGCCGGAGGGTACGGCCGTTCTGGGCGCGACTGTCGACCAGACCACCAAGAGGAACGCGGGCGGCCTTACACCGGAGACACATGAACTCGTGCGGCGCGAGGTCGACGTGGCGGCGACGTTTGCGCTCGGCCAGCCATGTCTTGAGATCGGTTCCCCGGAGAACAGTCGGTCGTTCGTTAGCCAGAACTGGCAGCCCTTTGCGGATCCAGTCGCGGACAGTGCCGGTCGACACCCGCAGAGCGCGCGCGGCCTCGGTCACAGTCATTACACGGGCGGACTTGATCGACCTAATTCGGATCTTCTCACGCACCGCACTTCTCCTGATACAGGGCGCGAATATCTTCAGCCCGCCAAACAGTGGTGCGTGGGCCGAGTTTCAGGGGCTGCGGAAAGCGCCCCGTGCGCACCCCGGCCCACCAGGTCGATTTCGAAACGGGGATCGGACCGTTCGGGGCAAGGACAGCAGAGAGCCGGACAAGGCCGGTCTTGGGAAAGTCTTGAAAAGACATCTTGGGTCACCTCATTGCAAGGGCGTTCATTGCAGGATGAGGTGAGCTTAAGCGGTCCGTTGCGGGATGAGGCGGAATAGCGGCGCGGCAAGACGAACAGAAACAAGATACTGTTTTTAAAGAACACTCCTCCCGCTATTCCTTTAAGGATTAGTCGCTATTCCTGTTCCAGCCCTCTGGCAGGTACTGGGCGCCATCCCGCAGGAACTTGCGGATTGTATCGGCCGTGATCTCAAGCCCTAACTGCGCGGCAATGCCTTCTAACTCCTTGGGGATAGGACCGCGCGCCGCCCCAGGATCGTAGCCGTAAGCGTCAATAGCCATCGCAGTGATGAGCTTTGCCAAAGAATTGCGTTCACGCGTATCAATCCGTCTATTATCAGGATCACCGACAGGGGCATCAGTGACGGGTTCGATCTCGGCCTCCAATGAGGTTGGCCGGAAACGCGCCCGCAGCGCCTCGTAAAATGCAGGGTCGATCGGCAGTCGGGTTTCTTCGACCCAATCGAAAAAGGCTTTCAACTCCACCGTCGCGTTGCTGTCCTCAGAATCACAACCCATGGCATTGGCGATCAATTCCCGCCGATCCTCCAGAAAATACAGAACCGCGTCCTCCTCATCAGAGCGCCCGTAAGCTTTGCAGATGGAGTCAAAGTTCGACTTGCGAGGTTCATGGCCGAGGCTCAGGAAGACTGCGTGGTCAAGAGAAACTGACTTGAATGCACTCCAGTAGGGAAGATCCACTTCCTTCCCTGCGACTGACCATCCACCAGCAAAATCGTGTGGAACGCGATTCTTGAGGCTTTGCAGACCAAGCGCCAAGTGTCCAAGCCTTCCACCATGATCGAATAGTGGGTTTAGGCGAGGCGCTTCACTTTCAGGCACAATTTTGCCCAGCTCATCTATTGACCAGAGCGCAAGACGACTCTCCATCGCCGCGCGCATTTGGGAAATCTCCTGCTGGAACCGGTCAAATACCTCGGGATATCCCGGGCCAATGCCCGGACGAGAAACTGGTTTCTGCCAATGCGCCAAATCCCCAAGTGCGCCATCAATGATCCGCCGGATAAGATCACTCGCTCTTCCGTTATCCACCAATCCCTCGCTTTCCGACTGCCGTCATGCCGCTGTGGCCAGCGCCTCGAGTGTCTCTGCCCACCAAGCGGCCATCCGCACACGTTCTTCCCAATGCTCGCCCCGCGCGTAGGCACGGCGAACATCATTGGTCTCGACATGGGCCAACGCCCGCTCGATCGCGTCAGGGTTCCACAGCCCGCTTTCGTTTGCGAGCGTTGAGAAGCTTGCCCTGAAGCCATGCGCAGTCATTTCCTCAGCACCATAGCCCATCCTGCGCAGAGCAGTGTTCAAGGTGTTCTCGCTCATCACACGTTTGACGGAGACAAGTGACGGGAGCAGAAACTCGGTATGCCCGGTCAGCGCTTTCAAGTCCGTCAGCAAGGTCAGCGCCCGCTCTGGAAGTGGCACTCGGTGAGGTCTTCGCATCTTCATTCGTTCGGCTGGGATCGACCAAACGGCAGCCGTCAGATCCACTTCGCTCCAGCGCGCTTGCCGCAATTCACCAGGGCGCGGCACCAGAAGCGCCAAGAGCTGCAGCCCGATTCGGGTCACCCTCTGACCACTGTAGCCCGAGATAGCACCCATCAATTTGCCCAGTTCTGCTGGCGCCAAAATTGCCGCTCGCGGGGCCGGGTTTGGTCGGATCAGAGCATCCCGAAGTGCGTAAGTAGGATCATTCGACGCAGCTCCTGTCGCTACCGCATAACGAAATACCGTGCCAATCGTGGATCGCAGACGCCGTGCAGTCTCATAGGTGCCGCGCGCTTCGACCCTGCGCAAGCACCGCAACACATCGGGCGCAGAGATTTCTGTGATAGGGCGCTTCCCAAGATCTTCCTCGGCCATGCCGACAAGCCACTCGAGTTTGCGCATCGTCATTGCGGCCCGACCCTCCTTGCGAACCTTGTCGAGATACCCATGGGCGAGTACTGAGAACGTCAGCTCGGATGCTTCAAACTGCTTGCGTTTTTCGGCCTGCTTGGCTTCGCTCGGGTCAATGCCCTTGGCAACCAAGGCTCGCGCTGCATCGCGTCGCGCGCGGGCTTCGGCCAAGCTGACCACCGGATAGGGCCCGATGGAGAGCAGCTTCTCCTTGCCGCCAATCCGGTACTTGAACTGCCAAAGTCGGGATCCGTTTGCCTTTACGAGGACAAAGAGCCCATCAAAGTCAGAGACCTTGTAGGGTTTCTCGCGAGGCTTCAGGCTGCGGATGGCTGTATCGCTGAGCGGCATCTCGGGGGTATCGCCTCTTTCGCCGGATCCACGACACCCCCAGCGATACCCCCAATGGGGGTGGATGCCGGTGGATGCGACTGGATCACTTCGGACAATGACATTTCGCAAATCCCTTATAAACAAGGACTTTCTGCTTGTCACTGGATCGTTTCGGAGAATGAAGTGGTGCCCAGAGCCGGAATCGAACCAGCGACACGCGGATTTTCAATCCGCTGCTCTACCAACTGAGCTATCTGGGCACCGTATCGAAGGGGCGCTGCCCTTCGGGTGGGCGGGTGATACGTCAGGCAGGCGGGGCTGTCCAGAGCCTTTTTGATGATTTTTTGTCAAGGCGTGACAAAGCCAGACACTCTGCTTTTTCTGACCTAGTTTAACGTGTCGGGATCAGGGGTTTCGGGCGCGGACGGACGCTCATCCTCGCGGTCTTCGGCGGGAATCACATAGCTTTCATTCAACCAACGCCCCAGATCAATGTCTGCGCAGCGGCGCGAACAAAACGGCCGGTACTTGGCATCCGTTTCCTTGCTGCAGATCGGGCAGGTCATTCGAACAAACCAGTAGCCAATGCAGAAAGCGGCAGCCGATCGCGGCGTCGCGTCAACTCGTAAAGACCAAGGGACGTCCAGCCAGCGAGATGCGCCTCACCTTCAGCCTTAAAGGCAGCCTTGATCACCTGATCCAAGATCGCGCGGTCTTTTTTCGAAATCGGCGCAAAATCAATCACGATCTGCCCACCCAGACCGCGCAACCGCAACTGCCGCGGCAGGTCACGGGCTGCGGCGATATTCAGTTTCAGCGATGCAGCGGGCGACGTATCGGCACCAGTGTTTACATCGACGGCAACCAAGGCTCGCGTGGTCTCTATCATCATGTTGCCGCCGCCGGGCAGAACGACTTTCGCGTCAAGCAAGGCTGCTACAAGATCATCGACCCCATGATGCGCGAAACTTCCCGACTCGGTCACGACCTCGTCTGGCACCGGATCCAGCCAGTCCCGGAACGCAATCTCATGGGCAACGGCACCTTCGACGAGAAGTTCCGGCTCGCCTGTCAGATCGTTCAAAACCGCCTCGGCCAGACCACGCATGGCGGCGATGTCTTCGGCAACGGCGTCTTCTTCCGCCTCTGCGCAAGCGGACCGCAGGATCAATCCGAGCCGCTCATCGGCGCCGGCCATTCCTTCGGTCGCCAGAGCGGAGAGCGCCGCGCGATCTTCCTCATCCTTGATCTTGCGGCTGATGTTCAGGCCCGGTGCGTCGGGCGTGACAATGGCAAAGCGGGATTTGAACAAAAGGCGTGTGGTCACGGGAAGGGCTTTGCCGGCCTCGGCGGGGCCCGTCACCTGCACCAGAAGGCGCTGACCGGGGGCAATACCACTGATCTGGCGAAGAAATCCCGTCTGTCCCAGAGGCAGTTTCACGAAAATCCCGCCCTGCCCTTTCATCGGGCGATCGGCAACGGCGCGGTAGATCGCACCCGGAAGGGCCACATCGTCGGCAGGGTCAATCGACAACTCTTCCAGCCGGCCGTCTACCAGCAGCGCCGCGCATTTACGCTCGGCAATCTCATCCAGAATGACCACGCGGCCCTTCATGCTTGTCTCCATAGCGGCCAGCCTGCCGCGGTCAGAAGGGCGGCTGTTTCGGCAACGGGCAGGCCCATGATGCCGGTATAGCTGCCAGAAATCCACGGAATGAACGCGCCGGCCAGACCCTGTATCCCATAGCCCCCAGCCTTGCCCTGCCATTCATTGCTAGCGAGATAGGCGTTCAGTTCATCATCCGAAAGCCGCTTCATCTTGACCGCGCTGATCGAGTCGCGCGCCCAGATGCGCCCGCCACGGCGCAGGGCAACCGAGGTGATCACCTCGTGCCGACGCCCGCCGAGCAGGGTCAGAAAGGCCGCCGCCTCGCCAGCATCCGCGGGTTTGCCAAGGATACGGCGGCCAAGGGCCACGGTCGTGTCTGCGCAAAGGACGATGTCGTCGGGCCCCGCCTCAACTGCCAGCGCCTTTTCCCGCGCCAGCCGGGCGCAATAGGGGCGCGGCAATTCGCGGGGCTTCGGGTCTTCGTTGATGTCGGGGGGAAGGATGGCATCCGGCACGATGCCCAGCCCCGCCAGAAGTTCCTTCCGGCGCGGGCTACCCGATCCGAGGATCAGTCTCACTTGAAGCGATAGTTGATGCGCCCCTTCGACAGGTCGTAGGGGGTCATTTCCACCTGCACCTTGTCGCCGGCCAGAACCCGGATGCGGTTCTTGCGCATCTTGCCTGCCATGGTTGCGATCAATTCATGGCCATTGTCGAGTTCGACCTTGAATGTCGCGTTGGGCAGGAGTTCCTTGACGACACCGGGGAATTCGAGAATGTCTTCCTTGGCCATGTTGACTCCGAAATAGGGACAGGCCCGCTGGAGTAGCAGGCCTTTGATGGGCGGCATATGCGCCTTAATCGGCTTGTTTTCAAGCGGATTCTTGCAAGTCTATCTCGGGGCCGCAAAAGACGCGGGTCAAGCGTCCCCGTCGGGGACGTTTTTTTAGCCCAAGGATATCAGGGGCTTGGCGTCGGGGATTTACCGAAATTTAACAAATGTCCCCGATTTGGGGCCTGATACCCGGTCTTGATCTGACCCTGCCCTGCCCCATTTCCCCGCCATGCAGGACGATCAGACCCATATTCTTTACAATGCCGACTGCCCGATCTGCCGGTTTGAGATCGACAGCTACCGCGCCCGCGCCCTGCGGGATGGCCTGCCCCTGCGCTTTGACACGCTGGACGAGGCCGAACGCTGGGGCATCCCCCGCGATCAGGCGGCACGGCGGCTGCATGTCCGCAAAGGCGGCGTGATCCTGTCCGGCCTGCCCGCCTTTCGCGCGCTGTGGGCCGAAATGCCGGGCTTTCGCTGGCTGGCGCGGGTGACCGGCCTGTGGGGCCTGCGCAATGTGGCGGGCGCGGTCTATGACCATGTGCTGGCACCGGGGCTGTATTGGATGCACCAGAGGCGAGAGCGGAAGAAAGGGTGAGGAACGGCGGGCGCAGCCCGCAAAAACGCTCCAGTGGAGCGTTTTTAGTTCCGAACGCCCGCGCAAACCTGCGCGGGCCGGGCCGCCAATGCCACAGACCCCTTCCCTTGCCGCCCCCCATGCAGTCCCCCGCCGATGGGGTGCAAAGCTGACCGCGACCGAGCCGCCGGGGCCCTGAGGGTGCGACCATCGTCGCGCCCGCCCCGGTGGTGACGAGGGACCGTGGCCCCAGTGGGGCCGCGTAAGCCCGAGGAAGTTCGGGCGCGGTCAGATTTGCTTTAGGCAAATCTGACGGGGAGCGGAATCAATAACTATCCCGCAGGATTTGTCAGGATCTGTTGGACCAAGCCCTAAAAACATCTACGCGAAGTTTGGCTCTTACTAAGCCATCTCCAAGAGAGGTTGTGGGGGCGGGGCAAAGGAGCGATAAGCATTTTTAAATCTCACAGATCAGGAATGATTATCCACGATACATCATAAACTTTTGCGAGAATTTGCTGAACGATCCTCACAGGTCTTCTGTATTTAACTTCCCTATCGATATCAATATACCGTTTTGATTTCTTTGAACGCTCCAACAAATCATGTGCCAACTCATCAATATATTGCTCAGAAATTACAATTTCCTTTAAGAACTCTCTCCCGGTGTCACCGCGGGTATTACTGTTAAAGGTGCGAATGTCTGAATGCAGGAACCGATTTCCTCCATTCGGCGAAAACGTAATATTATGCTTCTCGTGGTCGGTGATTGGTCCAACTTCGAGGGGGTTGAGCCACAAGGAATGCCGGCAAATGCTGCTAGTCTCAAATGCTTGACGCAAGTCGATGGTTCGATTGAATGTGGGCGCACAGTAAAAGGCATTCCCCCGATTATTCGCCAATGCATACAAAACGTTATGCTGGTCGCTATCTACAGGAAAACGGTAATATGGTCCACCGTGTGCATTATAAAAGCGCGCATTCTGACCTGCGCGTTGCTCAGCAAAGTGAACGATCTTGTGTTGTAGAAAGAGTGACCTTACAGATCCCAACTGGCGAAGCCTGAATTCAACATCATATCCGAGGTCTTTCTCTTCATTCTGCGATGGAATGCTTGGGTGAGTTGCCAGTATAGCCGCATTTACTCGACAGAATTCTGAGTTATAACAAAATTCAAAAGTTCGCTCACTAAATCCTGAATACATTCAAATCTCCACGGATATGCATATCACCCCCACACCCCTTCAAACTCCCGCCATTCCCCCTTGCTCATGCCCGAGGTCTCTTGCGTCACCGTCTCACCTGCAAGCCTCCGTTTCAAGACGGAAATCGCCTTTGAGGAGAGTGTGACGCCACCCATGCGGTAGTCCTCGAACGCGGCATAGGCCAGCGGCACCCAGTCTTTGACCGTGGCCGCAATCGCCTCGGCAAAGACGCGGATTTCGTATTGGGCGTGGCTGTCTGCGCGCAGGCGCAGGAAGTGGAAGAGGTTGTGGAGGTCGGTCTTCCAGTACCATTGGGTGTAGATGTTCATGGGCAGGTTCATGCGGGCGAGTTCGCGGGCAAGGCCCTGCTGGCCCTCTTGGCTCAGCATCGCCTCGTAATCGTCATAGCATTGGGCGGCGTCGCGTTTGAGGATTTCCAGCACGCGGGCGGCCTCGGCGCCGGTCAGCACCTCGCCCCGGCCCTGGTTGTTGACGGTGGACTGGGCGGCCAGTTGTTCGGGCTGGGGGATGTAGAATTCGCGATCGAGGATCGAGTAGCGGGCGGAGTATTCGTTGACGTTGGCGGTGCGGTGGCGGATCCACTGGCGGGCGACGAAAACGGGCAGTTTGACGTGGAGCTTGATCTCGCACATCTCGAACGGGGTGGAGTGCCAGTGGCGCATGAGGTAGCGGATCAGGCCCTCATCGTTTTGGACGTGTTTGGTGCCGGCGCCGTAGGAGACGCGGGCGGCCTGAACGATGGCGGAATCGTCGCCCATATAGTCGATGACGCGGATGAAGCCGTGGTCGAGGACTTCGTGCGCGACGTAGAGATGCGCCTCCATCCCTTCGCTGACGGCGCGGAGGGTGGGGCGCGGGGTGGCGCGGGCGGCTTCGATTTCGGCTTTTTGGTCAGGGGTCAGCGGCATGGGGCGGGCCTTTCGAATCCGTGCGGGTGGCGAGATATGGTGTGTTTCGGCGCAAAGGATACGAGAGGTTGGGAAAGGCCCGCAAGGGTGTGCGGCACATCTGCACCAATCCTTTGCACATAGGCTTGGATTCGTTGACAGAAGTCCGGGTTGCAGGCAGTTTTGTTTCCGAAAGAATAACCAAACCGAGCAAGTTATCATGTCTTTGCGTCTTTGCGCGGCCCTATTGGTCGGCCTGTCCCTCTCTGCATGCGGCGGCAATCCCCTGAGCGGCGGCACCGGTGGCGGCACCGGTGGTGGTGGCGGAGGCGGTGGTGGCGGCGGCGGCGGCGGCGGTGGTGGTGGCACGACCACCGAGATCCCCGAAGCGCTGCGCGGCAATTTGCAGAGCATCACCTATAACGCGGCGGCTGGTACGCTGACGGCGGTGATCGTGCCGTTGGACGCAAGCCCCATTACCGCGACCTTTACCCGCGATCCGGCACGGGACCGTCCGGGCTTCCTGGCTTTCGGCTATCAGGAAAACGGTTCGGTTCGCTATACGCTGGCTTTGGCTGGGACATCGGCTGACGGCACGACGACCGCTGGCGTGACGGGCAGCGGACAGTTTGCGCAGGTCGTCTGGGGTTCGACCTATTCGGCGACAGATTTCTCGGCACCTGCAGCCGGTGGTCTGGCGACCTATCGCGGCAACTATGTTGGGATCGTCAATACCGGGTCGAACGTCCCCGGTTCGGGCACCAATCCCGGCGATCCGTTCCAACCCGGCATTCCTTACCGGGTTTCCGGGGATGTGATGATCAACGCAGACTTCACCGACTCGTCGGTCGAAGGCGGCATCCGCAATCGCGTTGTTCTGGAAAACCCGACCATACCGGTGGAAGAGAACGTGTTCTTTGAAATCTCGTCGATCGCTGACGACGGGAGCTTCACGGGTAATGTGATCAAGCCCGACCTGCAGTCCATCGGAACTTATGGCGGCGCATTTGGCGGCGATGGCGCCACGGGTGTTGCCGGCGCCGTTGAAATGGATCACGGGGGCGGCCTCTTGGAACGCGGTGTCTTTGTTGCGGATCGGTGTGCGCCCGGTGATCCAGTCCCCTGCCCGTCTGTGCCGTGATCCGAAAACTGATCTGCGCCTTGGCGATTCTGGTGTGCCTTGGGCAACCAGAGGCCGCCAAGGCCGACACACAGCTATCGCTTTCCGCAGAAGCGGCATTGACCGCGGGCCAGATCGAAATGGCCCGCATCTTTGCTTTGGCGGCCTTGGAGGAAAACCCGAAAGACGCCAAGGCGCTGGCGGTTCTTGCGGCGGTCGGGTTGGCCACGAAAGAACCGAAAGCAGCCCGGATCGTGGCCGCCCAGTCGTTTCGTGCCGCGTCGGATGATTTGGGAAAATTTACAGCGGCCCGTCTGGCCGCACGCGCCTCGGTGGATGCCGGAGAGAACGGCGTTGCCAAATACTGGCTGCGCCGCGCCATTCAGGTTGCCCCCACGGACACCACCCGTGCCATGGTCATCCGCGACTTTTCAGTTTTGCGCGGCAAAGCCCGGCTACGCGTGGATGTCGACCTGTCGGTCAAACCCTCGGACAACGTGAACCAGGGCGCGCGCGACACTATGCTGATCATCGACGGCCAGCCAACATGGTTCTATTTCGACGGAAGCACCCGGGCGTTGTCTGGCGTTGAAGCCGCAGCCAATGTGCATCTGCGCTATCGCCTTGCCGGAACTGCGGCGGAACCCACCGAAATTGGCCTGAGGCTTTATCACCGGGGGGTGATTTTGTCGGACGAGGCCAAGGCACTGGCGCCGACGGCAAGCGGGTCTGATTTCTCGAATTCCGCAATTGATGCAACCCTTTACCGCACCATGATGCTGTCACCCAAGCAGGCGATGCGGATGGGTGTGACCTTGGGGCGGAACTATCTGGCAGGCGAAGCCTATTCCGACCGCGCCCGTTTCGATGCGGCCTTGACCACAGGCCATGGCGAAAGAACCCGCAGCCGCATTGGCTTTGCCGTCGAACGTCAATGGCTGGAAATCGCTCGCCCCCATGCCACCGTCTATGCGTTGGATCTGGGACTTGAGCAGCGCCTGCAATCGGGAGACACCGTCGCGCTGCGTCTGGATGGCGGCACGACAGTTTCGGATGACGCCAATCAGGAAAATCGCCGCCTTGGGGCAAGCCTGCGCTATGCGCTTGGCAAACCTGTCGCCGGGGCCAAGCTTTCGGGCAGCCTGACCGTCATCGGGCGCGATTATCCGGTCTTTTTCAACGGCATCTTCAACGACACGGGACGGCAGGACGTGACGGTTGCCTCGTCACTGGAAATCGCCCTTCCCAAGCTGGGCGCTTTTGGGTTTGAACCGGTGCTGTCCATCGAAGCGAGCCGGACTCGATCAAATATCAGCCGTTATGAAAGCGAGACTCTGGGCGTCGGCTTGCGGATTCAATCCTCGTTCTAAGCCCTGTTTTCGGCCATTGGCCCCTCGCCTTTCCCGTTTCACGCCCTAAGATGCGCCCTGACTACCCCTTTCGGAAGATCAAGGAGCAATGCGCAATGGGCATCAAATATCTTCACACCATGGTCCGGGTTCTGGATCTGGAAAAGAGCTTGGCCTTCTATCGGCTGCTGGGGCTGGAAGAGACCCGGCGCTACGAGAATGAAGGCGGACGTTTTACGCTGGTGTTCATGGCCCCGCCCGGCCAGCCGGAATGCCCGGTTGAACTGACCTATAACTGGGATGGTGATGACGGGCTGCCATCAGACAGCCGCCATTTCGGCCATTTGGCCTATGAGGTGGATGATATTTATGCCACCTGCGCGCATCTGCAAAAGAATGGCGTCGTGATCAACCGCCCGCCGCGGGATGGCCGGATGGCCTTTGTGCGCAGCCCGGACAATGTCTCGATCGAGCTTTTGCAGAAGGGTGGCGCTTTGGCACCGGCAGAGCCGTGGACCAGTATGGGCAATGTGGGTCATTGGTAACAAAGGCAGGGGGGCTGTCTGCCCCCCTTTGGGCCTGCGGCCCATTCACCCCCCGAGGATATTTCGACCAAGATAAAGGGCGCGTTTCAGATCAGGCTGAGGCGCGCATCGATCTTTGTCAGGGCATCGTCCAGTTCATGCCAAGCGGTGCGGGCCATCGAACGGAAGGTCAGCAGGCGAAAGCTGTCTGGCCCTTCGGTGATGAGAATGAGCGGCAGGTGGTTGAGCGCTGTGCGCGCAGCCTGACCGGATTTGGCTTCTGACAGATCCAGCGAGACGAGACGGGACAGTGTGGTGCGGGCCTGTGGGCCTGAAAGCGTGAGGCTGACCCAGGCATCCGACTGGTCGGTCACGGCTGCTGGCAGGTCTGCTGGCGGGGATGCACCAAAAAGGAAGGCCTGATCGCGGCCTGTCCAGACGATGCGGGCCGCACCCTTTTCGGCCCAGCTGTTCGGTTTTGGAAAGCTGAGACCCAAGGGCTTTAACGCCGTGGAGACCTTTTTCTCTTGCCCCGGAAAGGGGGAGATCGAGAAGATCGGGGTCCAGTCGGCCTCGGCCAGCGTGGTCTCTGCTCGGGTGATCGGCACATGGCCGAGGGCGGGTTTGGCGATCAAGTCAGGCACGGAGCTTTTCCCCCTGCGGATCGTGGAAGATGGGGTCGCAGACAAGGCAGAGCACGTCTATGTCGCGCAGGCGGTCGACGAGGCGGATGGTTTCGCCGTGGCGGGCGCGGCCGTTTTGCAAAAAGCCCAGCGCCAGATGGCTGGCAAGTGTGGGCGAATAGCAGACCGAGGTGACGTAGCCGGCCGAGTTTTCGCGGGTGAGGTCGGCGTTTTGCGCGAAGAGGTGGGCGCCAGCGGTAAGCGGGCTGTCGCTGAGCGGTTTCAGTCCGACAAGCTGTTGGCGGTGGTCGCCCACCATGCCCGGACGGGCGGCCGCGGCCTTGCCGATGCAGTCTTTCTTCGCGCTGACCATTTTGGCCATGCCGATGTCGAAGGCCGTGGTGCGGCCATGAATTTCGGCATGCGTGATAAAGCCCTTTTCGATGCGCAGGACGTTCAGCGCCTCCATCCCGTAAAGGCCGCCGCCCATGGTTTCGGCCCGCGCCGTCAGGTCGCGGAACAGCGCCTCGCCATAGCGGGTGGGGACGGCGATTTCATAGCCTTCCTCACCCGAGAAGGAGATGCGGAAGAGACGCCCTTGAACGCCCTGGATCGTGATGTCGGTCACGCCCATGAAGGGCAGCCCCGCGTCACGGCCCAAGGCACTGGAGAGCAGGTCACGGGCTTTGGGTCCGGCAACGGCGAATTGCGCCCAGGCTTCGGTGACCGAGATAAAGCGGACGTCCCAATTGGCGCAGAATGCCTGATGGACGAAGTCGAGGTGGCGCATCACAAGACCCGCCGCGGCGGTGGTGGTGGTCATCAGCCAATGATTTTCCGCCAGACGGGCCGTGGTGCCGTCATCCAGCACATGGCCATCTTCGCGCAGCATCAGGCCGTAGCGCACTTTGCCCACCGACAGGGTCGAGAAGGTGTTGGTATAAACGAGGTCGAGGAAGCGCCCGGCATCCTTTCCCTGAATGTCGATCTTGCCGAGGGTCGAGACATCGGCCACCCCGACGGCAAAGCGCACCATCTGGACTTCGCGATCACAAGACTGGCGCCAAGTGGTTTCGCCCGGTTTCGGGAAATAGCTGGGACGATACCAGAGCCCGGCCTCGATCATCGGCGCACCGCGGTCGCGGCTGGCCTGGTCCGAGGTGAGGAAGCGCTGCGGGGCAAAGCCCTCGGCCCGGCCCCCTGCCCCCATCGCCGCGATGGAGACGGGCGTGTAAGGCGGGCGGAAGGTGGTGGTGCCGGTTTCGCGGATGCCGCGGCCGGTGGCGTCGGCCAGAACGGCAAGCGCCGCGACGTTCGAATTCTTGCCCTGATCGGGCGCCATGCCTTGAGTCGTGTAGCGCTTCATATGCTCGACCGAGCGGAAGCCTTCTTGCGCCGAAAGCGCCACATCCTTGACCGTCACGTCATTGGCGAAATCAAGCCAAGCGCGCTTTTTGCCCGGCACGGCCCAAAGCGGGTCAATGCCATAGGGGCGGTCCTCTGCCTCGGGCAAAGCGACATCCGCCGCCTTCAAGCCCAGCGCCTGAAGGCTGTCTTGCGCGGCAGCGAGACCAGCCGAGAGGCAGCCGTGGGTGGAGAAAGTGCCATTGGCCGCTCCTGCCGCAAGAAGGCCGGGAACCGCGCCCTCGGACGGAACGAAAGCGGCCAGATCCTCGGACCAGCGGGGACGGCCGTTCATGTGACAGGTCAGATGGACAGAAGGGTTCCAGCCGCCAGACATGCCCAAGCAATCGGTCTCGATCGTGGTCTCTTGCCCGTTTTTCAGCATGGTGATCTGACGCAGGCCAAGGCGGCCGCGGGTGCCTGTGACCACGGCCCCCTTGTGGACCATGGTTCCGGGCTCGTCGGGCGCATCAGCGCGGCTGTCCAGAATGGCCGTAACCGGCACACCCGCCGCGATCAGGGCGCGGGCGGCCATGCGGGCGCTGTCATTATTAGCAAAAAAGGTCACCGAACGACCGGGAACAACACCATAACGGTTGAGATAGGTCGAAAGCGCCGAGGCCATCATGATGCCGGGGCGGTCATTTCCGGCAAAGGCGATGGGGCGCTCCAGCGCGCCAGCCGCAAGGATGGAGCGGTGGGCAACGATGCGCCAGAAACATTCACGCGGCAGGTTCGGGCGCGGACGGCGGTGCAGCCCGACACGTTCCAGCGCACCAAAGGTGCCATCGTCATAAGCCCCGGTGACGGTGGTGCGCGTCATCAGTCGAACGTTCGGCAGGCTCTCCAGCTCAGCCAGCGTCGCGACACGCCAATCGCCAAGGCTGGCATCGGAAAGGAGACGCCCGCCCATTTCGCTGCCCTCGTCGGCGAGGATCACTTTGGCACCGGCGCGGCCAGCGGCAAGGGCCGCGGCAAGGCCCGTTGGACCAGCGCCGATCACCAGAAGATCGCAATAGGCCCAAGCCTTTTCATAGGTGCCTTCATCATGCTTGCCCGACAGGCGGCCCAGACCGGCGGCACGACGGATCAGCGGCTCATAAAGCCCTTCCCAAAACCGGCGCGGCCACATGAAGGTCTTGTAATAAAAGCCCGCCGAGAGAAAGGGCGAGGCGAGATCGTTCACCTCCATCACATCCCAGCTCAGCGAAGGCCAGCGGTTCTGGCTGCGCGCCTCAAGCCCCTCGAACACCTCTTGCACCGTCGCGCGGGTGTTGGGGGTGACATTTGCGGGGCCGACCACCTCGACCAGCGCGTTCGGCTCCTCCGATCCGGCGGTCAGTACCCCGCGCGGGCGATGATACTTGAAGCTGCGCCCGACAAGGCGGACATCATTGGCAAGAAGCGCCGAGGCGAGGGTGTCGCCCTTATAGGCCGCGTATTGGCGGCCATCGAAGGTAAAGCTGAGCGGCCGGGTGCGGTCGATGCTGCCCTTTCCATCGATCCTCATTTCTCACCCCCAGACACCGCTTCCACCTTCAGGATTTCATGGGTGACAGTGTTGCGGGTGACCTTGAGCCAAGTCGTGCAACCTTGTTCGTGATACCACAAGTCCTGGGTTACCCCGGCGGGGTTGTCGCGATTGTGCAGATAGTCGTCCCAGGCATGGGCCGGGGCATCGGATGCGGGCCGGTTCAGATAATCAGCCGCGCCGTAATAATAGAATTCGCGCCGGTCGCGCGGGCCGCAATGGGGACAGGTCAAACGCATCTGAGGCTCTCTTTCCGGGTCAGAGTAGAGGGGCTCTGCCCCTCGCGCTGCGCGCTCACCCCGGGATATTTGGGGACAGAAAATGGGCAACCCTTTCTCATTTTCTGTCTAAAAATATCCCCGCCGGAGGCATCCGACGGCACGTCTTGGTGATGGTGTTTCGCAAGGATCATGACGGTCAGTGCAGGTTATGTTGGCTGCCCGTGCCTTCCTCGTCGATGAGGTGGCCGGTGGCAAAGCGATCAAGGCGGAAGCGGCGGGCAACGTCGTGGCTTTCGCCCGTGGCCATCAGATGGGCCATGCACCAGCCCGAGGCCGGGACGGCCTTGAAGCCGCCATAGTTCCAGCCGCAATCGAGGTAGAGACCCTCGACCGGTGTCTTGTCGATGATGGGGGAGCCGTCGGGGGACATGTCCATGATCCCGCCCCAAGAGCGCAGAACGCGGGCGCGGCCGATCATCGGCATGAGAGTCATGCCAGCCTCCATCACATGTTCCACCATGGGGAGGTTTCCGCGCGCGGCGTAAGACGCGTAAAAATCGAGGTCGCCGCCGAAGACGAGGCCGCCCTTGTCGGACTGGCTGATATAGAAATGGCCCATGCCGAAGCTGACGACATGGTCGATCACGGGTTTCAGGCCTTCGGTGACAAAGGCTTGCAGGATATGGCTTTCGATCGGCAGGCGCAGGCCCGCCATGGCGGCGACCTGACTGGACCGGCCGGCGACAACGATGCCCACCTTCTTGGCCTTGATCGCGCCGCGCGTGGTCTGCACACCGGTGACGCGACCGCCTTCGACGTCGATGCCGGTGACTTCGCAGTTTTGGATCAGATCGACGCCGCGCTTGTCGGCGCCGCGGGCATAGCCCCAGGCCACGGCATCATGGCGTGCCGTGCCGCCGCGCGGATGGAAGAGGCCGCCATAGACGGGGAAACGGGTGTTGTCGAAATCGAGATAGGGCAGATGTTCGCGCACGCCTTCGCGGTCAAGAAGGATGGCGTCGTCGCCTTGGTTGATCATGGCATTGCCGCGGCGGGCAAAAGCATCGCGCTGACCGTCGGAGTGGAACAGGTTGATTAGCCCGCGCTGGGAATGCATGACGTTGTAGTTCAGTTCGGATTCCAGCTTTTCCCAAAGTTTGAGCGAATGGCTGTAGAATTCCGAATTGCCCGGCAAGAAATAGTTGGCGCGGACGATGGTGGTGTTGCGCCCGATATTTCCCGAGCCGAGATAGCCCTTTTCCAGCACCGCGATATTGGTCAAACCGTGGTTCTTGGCGAGGTAATAGGCCGTCGACAGACCATGACCGCCGCCGCCGATGATGATCGCGTCATATTCCGACTTGGGTGCCGGATCGCGCCAGACCGGTTTCCAGCCCTTGTTACCGAACAGACCTTCGGTGATGACCTTGAGACCGGAATATCGCATGGATGGCAGACCTTTTCGACGCGCCTTTGCATAGAAGCGGCTTGGCGTAGGTTAATCAAGGTGCCAGAAAAAGGACTGCGCCGGAAACGACAAAGTTTGTCGGTTCCGGCGGTTCCGTTCTGCGTAGGTCAGACTGGATTACTGGACCAGCCGGAAGTAATCGGCGTGGAAGTTGCCGTCCATGCCACCGCCGCAATAGCCAAAGACCATGTTCGAGGTTCCCGAGATCTCTCCGCCTGCGACGAGGGCTGCGCCCTGAATACCGCTGGCATTAGCAGAGAAGGTGATGTCGTGCGTGGCAAGAAGCTGCGCGTTGTAAAGTTGCAGATCAGACGGAAAATCCATCGAGCCAAGGGTGATCAGTTGGGCGTCCCCACCGGGCATGCAGTTGTCGGCGCGTCCCACCGTAAATCCTGCGGAACTGGACAGGGATTTCGAACCGGTGCTGGTCGTCGCGACAATCGCATCTTCCAGTTTCACACCGGCCTCGAACTTGATGTCGCAGGCAGAGATTAAGACTGCGCGGCTGACGATCACATCATTCTTGATCGTGGCAGCAGCGCCGCCCTTGCAGGGTATGATATGAATACGGCCGCTGACGATGTCTTCCTGATAGACCGTCCGGTTCGCAAGGTTGAGCGGCACGATATTGGTGATGTAATCCGGCAGATAATCGCGGTCGCCATTCCGCAGCCCTGCGATGATGTCCGGCAGACGGTCGATGATACGGATGAACCATGAGCCTTCGCGAAGGGCTTCGCGCAGGCCTTCGTTGCTGTCATAGCCCGATGCCGGAAGGTCGATCTGAGACAGGTCAGTCATCGAAACAACAGTTCCGGGTTCGAAATAGTTGTTCGAGTTCAGCGAAACGAATTCGTTCGAGTGAACGCAGAAACCGTCGGAGTAAGAGTTGTTGCTTTGCAGGTCAACGACGCCATCGGCCACGAAGCCCTCTCTCAGGCAAGTTGGCTTATAGGTTTCAAAAGTGGCCTGCGCGACCACGTCCCAGGTCTTTTGCCCCAAGAGACGATACAGATACGTTTGCAGAGCGTTACCGGTTTCCGACGTCATACGGGTGGTGACCTGCACGGCTGTTTTCGACTCGGCGTCTGGGACAAAGGCACGTGTATCCGGATCCCAAGTACCAAAGACCACATCCTGAGGCTGAAGAACGGTGCCAAAGCGGCTTTCCGGCATCTGCGCGGCCGCAACCGCCAAGGCCGCGTTGACGGCCTCGCCATGGGAATTAAGCTCGCGCGTCAAAAGAGCGGCATGAGCTGCCGAATCTGCCGTGATCTGCATTTGCGTCCGCGCATCGGTCGCACTGCTATAATCAAGACCATAGGCGCCGAGAGTCAGGCTGATCAGCAACAGCATGATCGAGAAGACGTTTCCTGAACCGTCTTCGTCTTTGACGAACGAGCGCGTTTCCATGTTCAGCATGGCTTTACCCTTCTGAAAGATGCTGTGAGGCGATCGTCAAGTTCATATTGTAGAACTTTGAGATCAGGCCCAATGCAGTCAGGTCACTCAGCGGTACAGTGACAATGCTGGTGATCACGCCCTTGTCGACCGTGGTTGCAACCTCGGCATTTGGCGCGACCGAAGCCAGCGTTTCGGTGAGGTATTCTTCGGCTTCAGTCAGATCCATGATCTTGCCCACGGAAACTGCCCGGTTCGTGTCCTGCATGACGCGCATGATGGTTGAGCGGGATCCAAAAACCAAAGAGGCGTCTGCGATGATCGCCATAACGACCAGCAGAACGGGCAGCCAAATGACGAACTCGACGGTGGCCGAGCCCTCTTCCTGGCGGACGAAGCGTGGAACATTGGAACCAGTAACAAACCGCTTGAAAAAATGGTGCATTTGGGTTCTCCCACAACGCATTACAAAACCTGTGATTGCACTTAGTCCCCAGATTTCGTCCATAATGTGCCGCTCAGAAGGCAATTTCATAAAAAATGTGTCCCTCTTTGCCGAATTGGCGCCAAATTTGCCCGGCGGAACCGCGCAAGCATCCGCGCCGAACGGGAAGTTTGCCGAGTGATTGTTCTTCGCTTGCTGCATCGCACCCTGCCCCAGAGTTCCAAGTTCGACAGAGGGAAAAAGCCGCATCTCGACGCGTGCCGGTGTGTCCGCGTTAAGAATTTGACAGGTTTCCCGCCGTTAGAGGTGGGTATGCAAGTCGCGGGCCAGATCGCCTGACTTTTGGAAAATTTGCCTGCAATAGGTAAAAAAATCGGGGCAGAACCGGGGTAAGGCCGTCTTTTATCGAATCAGATTCTAATTTTAGGCGTCTTTACACAGCCGTTTGGATGTCTGTCGTATCCATCAGGGATACAATAAACAAACAGCCTTGATGATCGTTCATATTCCAGTGGGCAATCATACTGCGGATGCACCATCGCCACAATTTTGCCGCGCTGTCCCCGTTTCTTCGGCGAGCGATAGTGTGGCCAGAATTCCGTGGGGGCGGGTTTCGGCTTTAACAAGGATGTGAATATGAACCGCGACGCCAAACCTGCTGCCAACACCCGTCTGTCCCCTTGGACGGCCTTTGTTCGCAACGAAGACGGCACGATCCTCTTTTTTGCCGTCGTGCTGATGCTGCTGATGCTGATGCTTGCGGGCATGGGCGTCGACATCATGCGGTTCGAAACCACACGCAATGAATTGCAGCAGACCCTTGACCGGGCGACGCTGGCCTCGGCCTCGATCACGCAGGATCTGGATCCTGAGGCGGTTGTTCGGGACTACTTTGACAAGGCTGGCTTGTCGGACCAGCTAAAGGATGTGCGCGTCACGACCGGGATGAACTTCCGCACCGTCGCGGCAGAGGCGCGCGCGGACACCAACCCGATTTTCCTGCGCCTCTACCAGACCGAAGTCGTTGATCAGATCGAGGCACGCGCCTTCTCAGAGGCTGAACAGCGCATCACCAATGTGGAAATCGCGCTTGTTCTGGACGTTTCTGGCTCGATGGGCGGGGCAAAGCTGACAAACCTGAAAACGGCGGCCAAAGAGTTTGTCCGCACGGTGCTGGAAGCCGATGGCGAAGGCCGAATTTCGATCTTTATCGTGCCCTATAACGGCCAGGTGAACATGTCGCAGGAAATGCAGAACCTGTTCATCAACCGGACCAACGACCACAACGTCACGGATGTGAACTGTTTTGACCTGCCGTCATCCGTCTATTCGGGTCTTGGCCTGCCGATTACGACCACGATGCCGGTGACCGGGCATGTCGACACCTTCTCTAGCACCAGCTACAGCACCAGCTACGTTTCGGCGACGGGTTCTTCGGCAACGCCAAACCCGGCCAACCGCTGGTGCCTGCAATCGACAAACAATGTGATTTTGCCCGCCACCAACGTCATCTCGCGCCTTGAAAACCATATCGACGGTCTGACGGCTGGCGGTGCGACCTCGATCAACGCTGGCATGAAATGGGGCATGGCGCTGCTGGATCCGGAGTCGCGCGCCATCACCAGCGCCATGGTCGCTACCGGTCGCACGCCCGCGCAGTTTGCCGGTCGCCCGTATAACTATGTTGACAATGAAGCGATGAAGGTCGTGGTTCTGATGACCGATGGCGAACATTTCGCCGAAGAACGCCTGAACAGCGGTTATCGGACCGAGGATTCGCCGATCTTCAAAGGCAGCGACGGTTATTATTCCCTTTACCAGAACCGGGCGAACACCAGCAATGACTACTGGGTGCCGCATCGCAATGAATGGCGCAGCCAGCCTTGGCCTGACAGCACCCGTGCGGCGCGCCAAAAATGGAACCAGGTTTGGGAAAACCTGCGCATGACTTGGGTCGCCTGGCAGCTTTACGCCCGCGCCAATGGCAACAGCAGTTCGGTCTACTACTCGACGATGGACATGTTCCGCAGCAAGACCGCGACGACGGACATGGACAGCCAGTTGCAGGGCGTGTGCAACCGGGCGCGTGACAACGACGTGATCGTCTACGGCATCGCCTTCGAAGCGCCGGCCAATGGCCAAGCCCAGATCCAAGCCTGCTCGACCACGCCAAGCCATTATTTCAACGCGGCAGGTCTGGAAATCCAATCGGCCTTCCGCGCCATCGCCTCGAACATCAGCCAGCTGAGACTGACCCAATGAGCAACCGTTTGATCATAGCCCTTCGTCGGTTCCGGCGACGCGAAGACGGCATCGCCACGGTCGAGTTCGCCCTGATGTTCCCGGTGATCTTGGGCCTGTTCCTGTTCGCCGTTGAGCTTGGCCTCTTGATGACCAAACAGGTCATTCTGGAATTCGCGACCGATGTCGCGATGCGCGACCTGCGCTTGGGTCGGATGGTCGACCCAAGCTCGGACGCGTTGAAAGATGAAATCTGCGAACGCGCCAAGATCGTTGCCGATTGCAGGGGCAACATCATGATCGAGATGCGCCCGATCAACACCAATACATGGGAAATGCCAGCAGCGCCCGTCAGCTGTGTCGACCGCGAGGAAGATATCCAGCCCGTGGTGACCTACAACCCCGGCTCGCAGAACCAGATCATGCTGATCCGCGCTTGCGTGATCGTCACTCCTCTGTTCCCCGGCACGGGCCTTGCCGCGATGTTGGACCTGGACGAGTTTGGCGGTTACGGCATGGCGGCTGTGTCGGCCTTTGTGAACGAACCGTCCTGAGGTGATGTGACGATGTTCAAGACTGTAGCAAAATACCTTTCCGACGCCGCTCGGAAATTCACCCGCCGCGAAGACGGTGTGATGGCGATCGAAGTGATCCTCACGATCCCGGTTTTCATCTTTTGTACGATGGGTGTTTACACCTATTGGGACGCGTTCCGTTCACTGAACACCTCGCAAAAGGCCACTTACACGGTTTCCGACATGATCTCGCGTGAGACACGGCCGATTTCGATGGCCTATCTGACGGGCCTGCACGACCTGCTGCAATATATGGTGGGTGACGAATTGCCTGTTGAGATGCGCGTGACCAGCATCACCTTTAGCGGCGTGCGCAACCAGTTTGAGGTTGTCTGGTCCCGCTCGCCCAACAACGAACTTCCGGAATTGACCACCGAAAGCCTTCAGGGCCTTGCGCAGCACATTCCGATGCTTGCTGATGGCGACTCGGTCACGCTGGTGGAATCCAACATGGAATTCACCCCGGCGTTCGAGCAATCTCCGGCCTTCTTCATGTATTTGGGCGAAGAAGTATTCCAGCAGTTCATCATCACACGGCCGCGCTTTGTGCCGCGGATCTGCCTTGAAGGCGTCGCCTGCGGCTGATCAGGCCGAAAACGGGCGGTTGCCCTTGATCAGATCGTCCATCATTTCCGCCACGAACCGCGCTTCGTGGCGGTGCGTCACGCCCCCGACCCCGATCCGGTTGCCGGCCCGCCACCACAGCCCCGGCACCCATCCCCGCGGCCCCGAGGTCTTGGTGACGATGGTGAACCCGCCAGCCGGTTTCAGCGCCAAGGCCCCCTTCTCGACCGAATGGACCTGATCGAGCGTCACCAACACGCGGCCCGTCGTATCGCGGAATTCGGTTTCTGTCAGTTCCAGCCCAATGGTCGTGCCTTGCCAAAGCCGAACGGCCAGCCACAGGATCAGGCCGGAAAACGCGACCAGAAAGATCATCAAGGCCGGCGACCCCGCCAAGGATTGTGTGGCGACCGCCAGAAAGAACAGCCCAAGCGCGGCAAGAAGGCCGGTGCCGATCACGCGTCGCGGCAAAGAGGGCTGCATCCGGGCGATGACAGTGTCGTTCTTTTCGCTTGCCATGTTCTTGACCTTGTTCCTGCGTGGGGCGGGAAATGAGCGGGCCTTTGCAGGCGCGCCCCGATCCGCGTTCTTCAGATAGGCGACGCTTGCCTTCCCGTCGAGACCAAAGCAGGGCCTTTCCGGCACGCTCTGCCTGCAAAGATGGCAATTTCGGCCGTTCGTTCCTTTGGCTTGCTCTGCAAGGCGTGTCGGCATAGGTTTCGCCCTGCAAGACCAGTCGCCTTTTCAGAGAGAGTTCCATGCCCCACCACGTCCCGATGCGCCTGCGATTTCTGGCCGGGATGACGGTGCTGGCGCTTTCGGCTTGCTCTCCCCTGCCGGACACGGGCGTCAGCATGGAAACCAGTGCTTCAGTCTCAAAGGCCGAGACGCGCCTGTTGCCCTTGGATGAAATCCTTGCTCAAGCAGACGCCTTGGCCCGCGATGGGGCCAATACCGGCTCGCTGGAAGCGCGACTTGCCGCTTTGCGCGCCCGTGCCGCCCTCTTGCGGCGGATGTAACCCGGCAAAACCGCACCAGACGGCCACAACCCGAACTTCCCGCATTGGCCGCACCCTGCCCGCGTTGCCTTGCCCCAAAAGACGGGCTAAGAGCGAAACGCAATCAGCCGACGGAGTGTTCCATGTCTTCCCCTGCCTCGCCCCTTCGTCTTGGTCTGGCTGGTCTTGGAACCGTCGGCATTGGCGTGGTCAAGATCGTGCAGCGCCATGCCGATCTGATCGCCGCCCGCGCCGGTCGCCCTGTGGTGATCACCGCGGTTTCGGCACGCGACCCAAAGAAGAACCGCGACGCTGACTTGTCGGCTTATGCGTGGGAAACCGATCCGGTGGCCTTGGCCCAGCGCGACGATGTGGACGTGTTTGTCGAGGTCATGGGCGGCCATGAAGGCGCGGCCCGTCTGGCGACCGAAGCCGCCATCGCGTCGGGCAAGGATGTGGTGACGGCAAACAAGGCCCTTTTGGCCCATTACGGTCAGGAACTGGCCGTAGCCGCCGAAGCGAAGGGCCGTGTGATCCGGTTTGAGGCCGCCGTTGCGGGCGGCATCCCGGTGATCAAGGCCCTGACCGAAGGGCTGGCAGGCAACCGCATCACCCGCGTCATGGGCGTGATGAACGGCAGCTGCAACTACATCCTGACCCGCATGCAGAACGAGGGTCTGACCTATGAGACGGTCTTCGAAGAGGCCCGCAAGCTGGGCTATCTGGAGGCCGACCCGAACCTTGACGTTGGGGGGATCGACGCAGGTCACAAGCTGTCGCTTTTGTCCTCGATCGCCTTTGGCACAAAGGTCGCCTTCGACAAGGTGGAACTTGAAGGCATCGGCAATGTCTCGATCGAAGATATCGAGCTGGCCGATGACATGGGCTATCACATCAAGCTGCTGGGCGTGGCGCAACTGACCGGCCGCGGGCTGGAACAGCGCATGACGCCCTGCCTTGTCCCCGCCGAAAGTCCTTTGGGCCAGTTGCAGGGCGGCACAAACATGGTGGTCCTCGAAGGCGACAGCGTCGGCCAGATCGTGATGCGCGGCCCCGGTGCAGGCGAAGGCCCGACCGCCAGCGCCGTGATGGGCGATGTGATCGACCTTGCGCGCGGGTTTCGGATTTCGACTTTTGGCCAGCCCGCAAGCAGCCTGAAAGAGCCGATTGCCGCGAAATCGGCCACGCCTGCGGCCTATTACCTGCGGATGACCCTTTTGGACAAACCCGGTGCACTGGCCAAGATTGCCACCTGCATCGGCGATGCGGGCATCTCTATCGACCAGATGCGCCAGTTGAACCAGCCCGGCGAAGCCGATGACAAGGCGACTGTCCTTTTGGTCACGCACAAGGCCGCCCCTGCCGATATTGCCCATGCCATGACGCAATTCGGGGCAACCGGGGTCTTGGTCGGCGCCCCTGTGGCGATCCGCATCGAAGAGGTCTAAGGCCCGCGCCGACTCATTGACAGGGTGACGAACCCGCCGGATGCTTTGCCGATTAGTTATTCGATTGGCAGGCCGCAATGATTGTGCATCTTACCGCGCCGCTATTCCTTGCTCTGTCTTTGGCAACCGCCCTGCCCGCTTTGGCGCAGCCGGTCGCCGGAGCCGAAGACCCAGCCTATCGCGAGGCCGTGACCCGCGCGCTGACCGGGGACGATCCGTTGTCAAATGACGCCCTGCACGCCTTGGCCGAGGCTGGCAATGCAGCGGCCTTGGCCGTTCTGCCCTTTGCCCTTTTATGGACACCGCCCAAAGGAAGCCTTGCCGAACGAAACCGCCTGCGAAAGGTGAATGGCGCCCCCCTTGGCGCGCTGGCCGCAGAGCAACACGCGGCCACCGCCCACTGGGCGGCAGGTGCAGCCGGATCACCCGACGAACTGATCACAAGGGCTGAGGCCCTGATTGCCTTTGGCGAAGGCGCAAAAGCGGACATGCTGCTGCTGAACTACCTTCAAGCCACCGGGCTTGGCGGCAAGATACCGGAGGTCTTTCTACATCAGGATCGGCCGGATTGGCTTTTGGCGCTGGGATTGACCTCGCGGCTGAGTTTTCAGGCCACTTCGGGGGATGGGGCCCTGCTGGCCGATCTGTTGAAAAAAGACCGACTGGCCGCGTGGATGACCCTTGCAAGGCTGCGCGAAACGGGGCGGGCCGGCCCGTTTGACGCACATCTCCAGCCGGTGCTGGCCGCGATGGACCCGAACACCGTCGCCGCCAGATTGGAGGATGCCGCAGCGATGTCAGCCCTAGCAATTGCAGGTCAACGGACCACACCGCTTTCTGCGGAAACCTTGGCCCGCGCTCGGGCGCTGCTTGCAGGCCGCCCTGAACTTTCCCTCATATCGGCCTTCTGTTCGGCCCATTGCCCGGCAACAGCCAAGACCTGCGAGACGGCTTTCCTGTCCGATCCGGGTCTTCCCGTCGGCTGGGTCGAGGCGCGGCAACCTTTTGCCGATCTGGTCCCGACCGACAGCTTTCTGCGGTCGGAGATCGGCCTGATGACGCTGCTGCAAACCCGGAAAGACCCCGCCGCCGATGGCGACAGAGACACCGCCTCGGGTCTTGATGCCTGTTATGCCTCTCTTCTGGAACAGGCGGCCACACTTCGCGCCAAACGCTGACAACGCGTCGCGGACTGTTAGCGCCACCAAACTTGCCCCGAGCACACGCAGAAGCTATGCCCACGGCAAGATAATCACCAAAAGGGACAGATCATGGCCAATGCCGCCGAATTCCAGGACCGCCTCCTTTCCTTGGGCCTTGCCCGCGTGTCCGAGGCTGCGGCCTTGGCCTCAGCACGGCTGATCGGGCGCGGCGACGAAAAGGCGGCAGATCAGGCCGCTGTCAATGCGATGCGCGACCAGTTGAACCTGCTGGACATTTCCGGCGTGGTGGTGATTGGGGAAGGCGAGCGTGATGAAGCGCCGATGCTCTATATCGGCGAAGAGGTCGGTTCAGGCAACGGCCCGGCGGTCGACATCGCGCTTGATCCGCTGGAAGGCACGACACTGACCGCCAAGGACATGCCGAACGCCCTGACCGTGATCGCGATGGCCCCCCGTGGCACACTTTTGCACGCGCCCGACGTCTACATGGACAAGCTGGCCATCGGCCCCGGCTACAAACCCGGCACCGTCACCATGGCGATGAGCCCATCGGAACGCGTCTCTGCCTTGGCCGCAGCGAAAGGCGTGTCGACCGAAAACATCACGGTCTGCGTGCTGGAACGTCCGCGTCACGAAGAACTGATTGCCGAAATCCGCTCGACTGGCGCCTCCATTCGCCTGATCACCGATGGCGATGTGGCAGGTGTCATGCATTGCGCCGAACCGCAGGTGACCGGCATCGACATGTATATGGGCTCGGGCGGTGCGCCCGAAGGCGTGCTGGCGGCGGCGGCCCTGAAATGCATGGGCGGCCAGTTCTTTGGCAAGCTGCTGTTCCGCAACGATGACGAACGCGGCCGCGCCAAAAAGGCCGGCATCACCAATTTCGACCGCGTCTATACCCGAGACGATCTGGTGCGCGGCGATGTGATCTTTGCGGCCACCGGCGTAACCGACGGAAGCCTATTGTCGGGCATCAAGCGAGAACCGGGCTATCTGACCGCAGAAACCATCCTGATGCGCTCCAAAACCGGCTCGGTGCGTCGGATGACCTATCGCAACCCAATCAAATAAGGGTGCGCCCGGTTTCCGCCCGGAAACCGGGCAAAATTCTTCAAAGAATTTTGCGGGGGATGGCGATGCCATCCCCCGCTTGCGCTTCGCCGTGACCTCGGGCAAACCCATATCATGTCAGACCGCGCATTCTTGAACATTGAGACCTCGATCCTTGGAAACCGCTGGGTCGGCCCCGCCGCCGAGGAAGACCGGTTGGCCGAGGCCATGGCCCAGATTGCCCGCCTTCCCTTGCCGCTCTGCCAAAGCCTTGTCCGGCGCGGCGTTGCGCCCGAAGAAGTGGCCGGATTTCTTGCACCTTCCCTGCGCGACCTGCTTCCTGACCCGCTGGGACTGCGCGACATGGGGGCCGCCGCAGAACGCTTTCTGGCGGCTGTAAAGACGCGGCAACGGATTGCGGTCTTTGCCGATTACGATGTGGATGGCGGGTCTTCGGCAGCCCTTCTTCTGACATGGCTGCGCCAGATGGGCCGCAGCGGCACGCTGTATATTCCGGACCGCATTGACGAAGGCTATGGCCCCAATGTGCAGGCCATGCAGGCCCTAGGCGCCGCGCATGATCTGATCATCTGCGTCGACTGTGGCACGCTCAGCCACGAACCGATTGCCGCTGCGGGCTGCGACGTGATCGTGCTGGACCACCACCTTGGCGCGGAAACGCTGCCCCCGGCGGTTGCTGTCGTCAATCCGAACCGGCAGGACGAAGACGGCCGCCTTAGCCATCTTTGCGCGGCCTCGGTCGTCTTCCTGATGCTGGTCGAGGCCAACCGACGGCTTCGCGACGAAGGCGTCAAAGGCCCCGACCTGATGGCCATGCTGGATCTCGTGGCCTTGGCAACTGTCGCCGATGTGGCCCCGCTGATTGGGGTGAACCGGGCGCTGGTGCGTCAGGGGCTAAAGGTCATGGCCCGGCGCGAACGGGTGGGGCTGGTCGCCTTGGCCGATGCCGCGC
Organism: Thioclava sp. FR2; assembly: GCF_051200875.1. Lineage (GTDB taxonomy): Bacteria > Pseudomonadota > Alphaproteobacteria > Rhodobacterales > Rhodobacteraceae > Pseudotabrizicola. The sequence continues at coordinate 3,815,652 of NZ_CP195191.1, read as the reverse complement.
GCATGGACCAATCCCCTTCACCCTACAGCCTTGGCTATGTGCTTGGCCCCCGCATCAATGCGGGCGGGCGCATCGGGCAGGCCGATCTGGGGGCAAAACTTCTCAGCACCGATGACCCGCGGCTGGCCGCCGCCTTGGCTGCGCGTCTGGAAGAGTTGAACGCCGAACGCCGCGACATCACCGAACGGGTGCGGGAAGAAGCCATGGCGCAGGCCGAGGCGCGCGGGGTTGATGCGCCATTGGTCTGGGCCGCTGGCGAAGGCTGGCACCCCGGCGTCGTCGGCATCGTTGCCGCCCGGCTGAAAGAGGCATTTCATCGCCCCGCCGTCGTCATCGGGCTGAACGATGGCGAAGGCAAAGGCTCGGGCCGATCCGTCGCGGGCATTGATCTGGGGGCCTCGGTGCAGCGTCTTGCCGCCGAAGGACTTTTGGTCAAAGGCGGCGGCCACAAGATGGCCGCTGGCCTGACGGTCGATCCGGCCAAGGTGGAACCCGCGATGGCACGTCTGGCCGAGTTGCTGGCGCGGCAGGGCGCAGGCGATCAGGGGCCGCGTGATTTGCGGATCGACAGCCTCCTGATGGCCTCTGCCGCGACCCATGATCTTGTCGACCAGATCGAAGCCGCCGGCCCCTATGGCCAATCGGCCTCTGCCCCGCGCTTTGCCTTTGCCGGGGTCACCCTGTCGGCACGCCGCATCGGGGACCGGCATCTCAAGGTCTCGTTCAGCGATGGTTCTGGCCCGCAACTGGAAGCGATGGCTTTCGGTGCCTACGACTCCGCCCTCGGTCCCGCCCTCGACTCCCCCGGCCACCGCCGATTCCATCTCGCGGGTCGGCTTGAGATGAACCACTGGGGCGGGCGCTCGAAAGTGCAGCTGAAACTGGAAGACGGCGCCCCCGCGGAATGATCAAAAGGTGCATTTTTCCTCTTGCGAGTCAGCAGAGAGGCCAGTATTCACCCCCCACGCTGAACGTGGCCCGTTCGTCTATCGGTTAGGACGTCAGGTTTTCAACCTGAAAAGAGGGGTTCGACTCCCCTACGGGCTGCCACTTCCCCGAACTAAGAACGCAGTTGGAAACCCACGGGTGCGACCTGTCAATTTTGGCTGTCGACCGCGCTGGCCCAACAGGCGACATCGTCCCGCGGCGGCCTCCGTTTTATTTGGGGGGGGCGACGGGTTACGCGTGGGCGTTTTTCTCTGAACGAATGTCAGCCTGATTTTCGGGGGCACTCACATCGGTCGCCCCGGGCGGATGGCCCTCGACACACCGTTTCAGAAGTATCGATAGCGATCACCATAGGTCCCTTTGTCCCCTGCAAGGCCAAGCGAAACCGCATATTTTCCTGCTGGCCCAAGTCGCGCATCTTACATAGCATGCGGATGACGTTTACAGATTAATGGAGCGCCTAAATGGCAAATTTTGCGACAACTCACTTTCTAATTTATAGTGGCACGAGTGTAACCGGGCCCATTTCTTTTGTTAACAGTGGGGCATATTCGACCACTGTTTTCGACGCAAACAACGATGGAAATATCGATTCCGTAGACTATTTCGTAAACTCGGATTTCCCCTATTCCGGATACACCGTTGTCATAAACGGCAACACCTACGCGGTTTTTGAAGATGCATACATTCCAGGGGATTTTTATATTCCATACGCTTCATCTTTCGATGACATCTCGTCTTTCACCGATTCCAGCCAATGGGCGTTCCAAAACACCGGCGACAATGCCATCGTCGCCAATTGCTTCCTGACCGGCACCGCGATTGCCACGCCGTCGGGCGAATGCAAGGTCGAAGATCTGAAAATCGGCGATCTGATCCTGACCGCTGACGGCAGCGCGATCCCGGTCAAATGGGTCGGCCATCAGACCTTCCGAAACAATATCATCAACCTCCCGCTGGCCGCAGACCGCGCGCCGATCTGCATTGCCAAAGGCGCGCTTGGGTCTGGCCTGCCGAATGCCGATCTTTACGTCACCGCCGATCACGGAATGATCATAGATGATCTTTTGGTGAATGCAGGCGCTTTGGTCAACGGCACCACCATTCGCCGCGCAGCACTGTCGGAAATGGACGCGACTTTCACCTTCTATCACGTTGAAACCGAATGTCACGACGTGATCCTCGCCAATGGCGCTAAGGCCGAAAGTTTCATTGATTATATCGACCGTAAAACCTTCGACAATTACGCAGAATATGCCGCACTTTATGGTGACGAGCCAGTGATTTCGGAAATGCCCTTGCCCCGCATCTCCTCGCGCCGCCAATTGCCCGCCGACATCGCCGCCCGTTTTGGTATCGGCGATTTCGGGGCTGATGTGACCGCAGAGGCGATGTCCTTCCTCGCCCGCCTCAGCGCTGCCTGATAAAAACCCTCTGCCCCCTGAAACCTTGGGGGCACAGGTCGCCCTTCGGTCCTCGCCTTTTGAAAATGTAATGTGTCGACATGTTCCGGCGGCATGACTACCTTGTGCCGCAAAAGGCAGGAGTAGGCGCATGGCAGGCGAGGCAGAACCCAAACGGGTCAAGGGAACAGGCGTGAAATTCGCCTATGAAACCCTTCGCGACGAAATTCTTTCGCTCGACCTGCGCCCCGGCTCTGTCCTTGACGAAACCCTGATTGCCGAACGCTTTGCCATGTCGCGGTCCCCCGTCCGCGAGGCGCTGATCCGCCTTGCAGGCGAAGATCTGGTTGTCACACTGTCCAACCGGTCGACCGTCGTCGCCCCGATCGACGTGCAAAGCTTTCCGAAATATGTCGAAGCCTTGGATATCGCGCAGCGGATGAACACCCGTCTTGCGGCCCTGTTGCGCAGCGAGGCCGACTTGCAAAAGATGGCCAAGCGTCAGGCCGAATTCGTCGCCGCCGTGAAATCGCGCAACCATCTGGCCATGTCCGAGGCGAATATGGCCTTTCACATGGCCATCGCCGAAGCCGGACGAAACCCCTATCTTTCCGCCTTTTACGGCCGCCTGCTCAATCAGGGCAGGCGCATGTTGCACCTTCACTTTGCTTATCTCGAGCAGATGAAGGAGGGCATTCTCCTGACCGATGAGCATGACGAGATGATGGCCGCGATCCGCGACCGCGACGCCGAACGTGCCGACAGGCTGGCCCATGCCCACACGCGGCAGTTCCAAGACAACTTCCTGCACTTCATGAAACGAAGCCACCTGACCGACGTACAGCTTGCGCCCGCCCCCGCAGGCTAAGGCAGGTCGGACCCGCTCCCTTGGTCAAGGCTTGGTGGCGGAAGTCGCATAGCGGTGCTCGGACCGCCGCAACAGTGACCCTTTCCACCCCATCACCTGCGATTGGACGCGATGATCTGAAACAGGCCGACCCCGACAGCTTTGCCGCCTATCTGGAAAAATTCCCCCAAATCGACGCGATCCCCACCTTTGGCGGCTACAAGGACGGCACCTTTGACATCGAACAGGCGGTTTCCCTGAACCCCGACGTGATGATCCTCAACCTCGAAGCCAAAGTTGCCACCGATGAGGCGGGCCATGAGGAAAAACTGGCCGCCGTTGGCATCCCGATCGTCTATGACGATTTCCGCGAAAGCCCTTTGAACATACCGCCAAGTCGATCGAACTCATCGGGCAACTTTACGGCAAGGAAGACCGCGCCGCCGAGTTCAACACCTTCTTCGCCGAGGAAATGACCAAGGTCCGCGACGTGATCGCAGCACAGGCCAGCCTGACGCGCCCCTTGGTCTTTGTCGAACGCGCAGGCGGCTATTCCGAGGATTGCTGCATGTCCTTCGGCGCTGAAAACTATGGCCGCGTGGTCGAAGAGGCCGGTGGCACCAATATGGCCACGCCCTTCATCCCCGGCACCTTCGGCACCGTGAACGCCGAACAGATCGTCGCCTCGGACCCCGAAGTTGTGATCGTCACCGGCGGCAATTGGGAAGCCTATGTTCCGGGCGGCGACTGGGTCGGTGTGGCCCCCGGATCAGACCCCCATCTGGCCAAGGCCAAGCTTGCCAAGCTGATGACGCGACCGGGCTTTGTCGGGACGCGGGCCGTCACCTCCGGCAATGCCCACGCCATCTGGCACCAGTTCTACAACAATCCCTACAGCTTTGTGGCCGTCCAACAGATCGCGAAATGGCTTCACCCCGATCTCTTTGCCGATCTGGACCTCGAAGCCACGCTGAAGGCGCTGCATAAACGCTTTCTGCCGATCGACTACCGGCCCGGTTACTGGGTTTCGCTGAACTAAAGCTCCTTGGGCGGCGCGTCGCGCGTGCCGCTCCCCCCATCCCGAGACGCATGATGACCCGTTTGGCCAATCCCTCCAGCCCTGCCCTCCCCCTGCGCCACGCCTATCACCGCCTGATCCTGCGCCGGATCGTGGTGCTTGCCGCGCTTCTGGCGGCCGTTTGCCTGTCGGTCGCGGTCGATGTCTCGCTAGGGTCAGCGCGCTATGGCTTGGCCGATGTCGTGAACACGCTTCTTCATCCCGCCAGCGCCGAGATCCAGATCCGCATGGTGATCTGGGACATTCGAATGCCGATGGCCCTGATGGCCGTGACTGTCGGGGCTTGCCTCTCTGCCGCCGGGGCGCAAATGCAGACGATCCTTGCCAACCCCCTTGCCAGCCCCTTCACCTTGGGTATTTCCGCCGCCGCAAGTTTTGGTGCCGCGCTGGCCATGGTGCTGGGGGTCGCCTTGGTGCCCACGGCCCTTGCGCTGATGGTGCCGATCAACGCCTTTGCCATGGCGATGGCCGCCTCTCTCCTGATCTTCGGCCTCTCCACCCTGCGCGGCGTCACCGTGGAAACCATCATCCTTCTGGGCATCGCGCTGGTCTTCACCTTCAACGCCCTTCTTGCCCTTCTGCAGTATTTCGCCTCGGAACAGGCCCTTGCGGCCGTCGTGTTCTGGACGATGGGCAGCCTGACAAAGGCGACATGGACAAAGGTCGCCGTCACCGCCCTGATCCTTTTGATCGTCACGCCGCTTTTCGCCCGCCGGGCCTGGGCGCTGACCGCCATCCGCCTTGGCGAAACCCGCGCCGCAGCAATGGGCGTCCCGGTCCGTCGCTTGCGCCTTGAAACCCTGATCCTCGTCTCCGCCCTCGCCGCCGTTCCGGTGTCCTTTGTCGGCACCATCGGCTTTATCGGCATCGTCGGCCCGCATATCGCCCGGCTTCTCTTGGGCGAGGATCAGCGCTTCTTCCTTCCCGGCTCCATCCTGTCGGGCGCGCTCATCCTCTCTACCACCTCGGTTCTCTCCAAGGCGATCCTGCCCGGCGCGGTCCTGCCCATCGGCATCATCACCGCCCTTGCGGCGTGCCCTTCTTCGCGACCCTGATCTTCACCCATGGGAGACGGACATGGTAAGCCTGCAACTTCAGAACGTCGAAGCCCGCTATGGCCGCAAGGTGATCTACGGCGACGCGACAACGCCCCCCATTTCCGGCGGCCACCTGACCGCCTTGGTCGGGGCGAATGCTTCGGGCAAATCCACCCTCTTCCGCCGCATCGCAGGCCAACTCGCCGGGGGCGGAGAGGTCAGGCTCACCGGCGCCGCGGCCCATGACCTGCGCTACATGCCGCAAGACACCGGAATGACCGCCGCCCTGACCGTCTATGAATCCATGATCCTGTCGCTGAAACAAGGCAGCGGCGGCTGGCGGCTCAGCACCACGGATCTCCGCGCCGTCGATCGGGTGCTCGATCAGTTGACCATTCCGCAGCTTGCCGGCACCTCCCTGACCGAACTTTCCGGCGGCCAGCGCCAGCTTGTCTCTATCGCGCAAACCTTGGTCACCCGCCCCAAGGTCGTGTTGATGGATGAACCCACCTCGGCGCTCGACCTCTATCGGCAATATGAGGTTCTTGAAGTCCTGCGCGACTACGCCACCGAAACCGGGGCGGTCGTTCTTCTGGCGCTCCATGATCTCAATCAGGTGATGCGCAGCTGCACCATGACCGTTGCGGTCTCGGGCGGCCGCATCCTTGCCGCTGGCCCCACGCTGACAACCCTGCGGCCCGACCTGATCCAAAAGCTCTACGGCATCGAGGCGCGGGTCGAAACCTGTTCGCGCGGCTGCCCGATGATGATCGTCGACCGCGCGCTTCCCATCGCCCCCGCCGCCTGACCAGAGCCCACAACAAACGGGGCAAAAGCGTCAACATTTAGGCAGCAGAGTCGACCGCCGCGCTGTAATTGCAACCCATTCACACCACTGGGTTAATCTTGCGGATTGTCTACAAGATATTGTTGACGCATGGCGGATTTTCCGCCAACCATCCGAACGAACATAAGCATTACATTCGCAGGGTCGCGATGGCTTTTCTGCAAAGAAGAACAAGCTACGCCACGCAGGGCAAATGAGTGCACCATCCATCTACGATCCAACGGATCGCGTCATAATTTGACGAAGTTACAATTGGGGTGACCATGGCCGAATACTTAATGACTGGAGAGCTTAGATTTGGCGCAACAGCCGGTGACCCAGCGACCAATCCAGGCACCGCGAGCTTCTTTTCTGGTAGCGGCCCAATTTACGACTCTAATGATGACGGTAATATAGACCCGTCGGATTATCACGACATTTTTGACGTTTACTTCTCTGGCTGGACAGTAACGATCAACGGCAATGACTATGCCGTGTTTAGTGAAGATGTCACCCCCTGGTATTTTTACATCCCCTTCAACTCTGCTATTGACGACATTTCTGGGTTCACCGATCCAAGCCAATGGACCTTTCAATATGTTGGCGAAAATGCTGTTGTCGCCAATTGCTTCCTGACCGGCACGCAAATCGCAACTCCCACGGGTGAGCGTAAGGTTGAAGACCTGCAAATCGGCGATCTTATCTTGACTGCCTTGGGCGATGCGATCCCCGTCAAATGGATCGGCCGTCAGAGCTTCCGCAACAACATCCTCAACCTGCCGCTGGCCGCAGACCGCGCCCCGATCTGCATCGCCAAGGGCGCGCTTGGAATGGGCCTCCCCACGGCCGACCTCTATGTCACCGCCGATCACGGCATGATCATTGACGATCTGCTTGTAAACGCAGGCGCTTTGGTCAACGGCACCACCATTCGCCGCGTGCTGCTGTCGGAAATGGACGCGACCTTTACCGTCTACCATATCGAAACCGAGCACCACGACGTGATCTTCGCCAATGGCGCCCCGGCCGAGAGTTTTATCGACTATATCGACCGCAAAACCTTCGACAACCACGACGAATACGCGGCCCTTTACGGCGATGAACCCGTCATCACCGAAATGCCCTTGCCCCGCATCTCCTCGCGCCGTCAGCTTCCCACCGACATAGCTGCGCGGTTCGGAATTGCTGATTTCGGCGCGGATGTGACGGCAGAGGCGACGGCGTTTCTGCAACAAAGGAAAGCGGGTTAAAGGTCACCTCTATAGCCCATCAACGATGGGCCGGGCGATCTCAATCTTCGCGAAGAATATCAATCAAGGTTTCAGCTGGGGGCGAACATGGCTAATTTTTCCACGACCGGGGATATTTACTTTACTTCAGCACCTGGAATTCCAGGAGCCGCTCCAGGATCCGTAAATTTCCTTAGCGTTAATGATCAAGTTTACGACACGAATGATGACGGCAACATAGATACGTTGGACTATTATTCATTCGCCGACTTTGCTTTCTCTGGCTGGACAGTGACGATCAACGGGAATGACTACGCAGTGTTTGAAGACCGTCTTGTCCCCGGAAGTTTTTACATTCCCTTTAACTCTGCTTTCGACGACATTTCTGGGTTCACTGATCCAAACCAATGGACCTTTCAATTTGTTGGCGAAAATGCCGTTGTCGCCAATTGCTTCCTGACCGGGACGACGATTTCCACGCCGACGGGTGAGCGTAAGGTCGAAGACCTGCAAATCGGCGATTTGATCCTGACCGCCTCTGGCGATGCGATCCCGGTGAAATGGGTGGGCCATCAGTCTTTCCGCTACAATATCATCAACCTCCCGCTGACCACAGACCGCGCCCCGATCTGCATCGCCAAGGGCGCGCTTGGAAATGGCCTGCCGAAAGCCGACCTCTATGTCACCGCCGACCACGGCATGATCATCGACGATCTGCTTGTAAACGCTGGCGCTTTGGTCAACGGCACCACCATCCGCCGCGTCATGCTGTCGGAAATGGACG